>CBDTUG010000060.1:0-7237 GCA_965363555.1 uncultured Thermoanaerobaculia bacterium | reverse complement strand
GTCGACGAGGTATTGGAGATTCTTTCACTTGGCGAAGCCGATCCGGATGAGGCGCCGATCACGGTCCTCTCCGGTTTCTTTGATCTCGGAGGTCGCCGGATACGCCGATTCAACATCGACGCTTTGCAGACTGAACCCATGGGGCTAGAAACGCTCGAAGCGACAAGGGAGTAACGAATTGATGGAAGAAAAACGATTCCGCACATGGCTGGGCCCGTTCCTGCTCGTGACGGCAATGCTGCCTGCCGGCGCTTTACTCGAGACAGCTTTTGGGACCGGGCAATGGGCTTGGCTCGTCCGCGCCTACATGGTTTTTGCGTTACTGCTGCTGGTGGTGTATGTGGTGGCTGTGTTTTTGCCGGGTCAGCGGGTGAGGCGGAGGCTTTCAGACCTGGAAAAAGATTGCACAGCGCACCAGGCAGGCCTCGTCAATGTACTGACCAACATTCAACACGGGGATTTGGTGACCGCCTCATTGCCTGGGGTTGAGCTCCCCGGAGGAATAGGAAATTCGGTCGAAGCTGCAGTTCGAGCTCTCAGCGGCTTGGTGCAGCAGATTCAGTCTGTGTCGGTTGAGGTTGCCGGAACGGCCAATGCAGTTCGGGACACCTCGGCTCAGTTGGCCTCGGGCTCTTCTGAACAGGCAGCATCGGTTGTTGAGATTACGGCAACGATGGAAGAGTTGGCGAGAACGGCGGCCCAGATTGCCACCAACGCCTCGTCCCAGGCCGATCTGGCCGTGCACTCGGAGGTTGCCGGGAGAAACGGCGCAGAGGCGATCGAGGCGGCGGTCACCGGTATCGAGAGCGTCAGGGAAGGCATGGGAATCATCGCTTCAAGGGCAGAGACCTTGGACTCCCGTTCCAGAGAAATTTATCAAGTTCTCGACCTGATCACCGACATCTCCCAGGAAACTCACATTCTGTCGCTGAATGCGGCGATCGAAGCCTCCACCGCAGGAGAATATGGTGAGAGATTCGCAGTAGTGGCCCGCGAAGTCAGACGCCTCGCCGAACGCTCGCGTGAGAGTGTGGAGAGCGTACGTACGATTCTCCACGAGTTCACCGCGGCTATTCACGCTGTTGTTCTATCGACGGAGGAAGGTGGCAAGAAGACAGACGTTGTCGCTGAACAGGCCCGTGCCACAGCGGCGGCAGTCGAACAGTTGTCGGCGGCACTGGGCAATACTGCGCAGGCGGCTCGGGAGATTTCCCTGGCAACGCAGGAACAGCAGACGGCATCGCAAGAGGTTCTTTTGACGGTCAGGGAAGAAAGTGATGTCATTACGGAGATCGCGGAAGGTCTGGAACAATTCACCGGAGCCGCTATTCGGCTGAACCAGTTGGCATTGTCGATACAACTTCTGTCACAGTCATTCAGGCTCGAGAGCTCTCATTCGCTGAAGCACGTGGTCTTTCAGGTTGCCCAATCACTCGAGTCGGTAACAGGGAATTTGGAGGCGACCGATCGCATTCTTCACGACGTCTTCTCCGAGCTTCCGTACCTTGAAATGGCCTATCTGGTGGATACGGAGGGCGCCATGGTGTCCTTTGCTGTGAACCGAGATCTGGTGGGAGAGGAGGCCGAAAAGGGTGTGGCCACGGTTGGCCAATCCTATTCCGATCGTCCGTGGTTCCAGGCTGCCGTTCGGGACAACCTGACGGCGGTCACACCTGTCTACCAAAGCCTTTTGACCGGTGAACAGTGCTTTACGGTCGTCGTTCCTGTCCTGCGACGAGATGGGGCCCATGAAGCGACCCTGGGCGTTGACGTCAACGTAGGGAATTGGACCAGGATCTGAATCGTGCCTCTGGGCAATGATGATCTCCTGCCTCTCTTCCAGTCGGAAGCCTTGGACCGACTGGATCGCCTGGATGAGGCTCTCGCCGCCGGGCGGCCCGAACGGGACAGTGAACCGTGGAGGAATGTCCGAAGGGAACTGCACACCCTGAAGGGCGCCGGCAGGATGATGGGCATGGCAGAGATCGCCGAGGTCTGTCATCGGGCTGAGGATGCCCTTGATTTGCCCTTGGATGAAGGGTTCAAGACTCTTGTGGGCCTGATAGGGCGGATTCGCACGATGGTCGGAGCAGCGACCAGCGGTGTCGAGGCCAGCCTCTGTGATGAACCGGTAAATAGCACTCCGGAGGCGCCCAAGCCGATGGTATCCGAGGCCCAGCACTTGCCGGACACACGCATCCTGGACAGGGTATCCGATCAGGCCGTTCACCTCGGCTTCCTGTCTCGGGAAGTTGATTCAATGGTTGAGGCATTGCACTCCATGGCTCGAACGGCCGAATCCGGCGTCACCGATGGCCAACCCGAGCAGGTGTTGGCTACTCTTGCCCTGAGACTCCGCCGGGTAGCCATGGTTGCCGGCCTGGCTCACAGCCGTTTTGACGGCTTGCTGGAGCAACAGTTGGGCAGTCTTCTTTCGATTCAGGTGCAGCCGGTTCGACCTCTGTTGACCGGTCTTGGACGCCACGCTGTGGAACTTGCGCTCTCACTTGGAAAGACCGTAGTGGTCGAGGTGGAATCGGCTCACAGCCGTCTGGATCGGCGGATCACGGATGCTCTGAGGGAGGCTTTGCTGCATCTGGTGAGAAACGCGGTTGATCACGGCATCGAGCCGGAATCCGAGAGGGAGCAGGTGGGCAAGAATCCCACAGGGACCCTCGCCCTAAAAGCCGAAACCCGGGCGGAACGGGTTCGTCTGATCGTCAGTGATGATGGACGGGGCATCGACCCTCGAGAAGTCCTGGGCAAAGCACTGGAACTCGGACTGGTGCCAGAGGAAGCAGCAGAGGGCATGGCTGAGGATGCTATTCGGCAACTGCTCTTCCTTTCCGGTTTTTCGACGCGGGATCAAGTGACCGAGATTTCGGGACGGGGGATCGGGCTGGACACGGTGGCGGACACGGTGCGAAGAGTTGGGGGAGACGTTTGGATTGATGCCGTTCCGGGGGAGGGCACACAGATCACCATCGACCTTCCGGTCAGTCGTCGTGGCGAGGCGATTTTGGTTGTGGAGGCAGGCGGTTTTCGGGTCGGAATTCCTGCACATCAGGTCCGGAAATTCAGTGGTTTTGGAGTTGCAGGAGTTTCAGGAGAAACAGGAGAAGTTCCTTCGGATAGTGCGGATATCCGGATCGAACTTGCTCACCGTTTTGGGCTGCGATCCGGCGAGAATGGATCGACCGTCATACATGCAAAATCTTCACGAATCCCACTTGATCTGGTTGTCGACAGGGTCATCGGCGAAGAAGAGGTCTTCCTCCATCCATGGCCGAGATTCCTCGGAAAGGTCCCTGGGACCGAAGCCATGGCCCTCTTGGCAGATGGGGTGCCGATCGCAGTGCTCGACCTTCAATATTTCATTCAGCCAACCACCGGAGAATTGCAACCCTTCGCCGCTCCCTCGGCCGAGTTCGCCCCTCTCAAAATTCTCCTTGTCGACGATTCTCGGATCACCAGAGAGATGTTCCGTAGGATCCTTGTTGACGGGGGGTTCGAGGTCAAGGCTGTTGCCTCCGGCGAGGAAGCACTTGGCGCTCTGGATGCCCGGACAGTGGACTGCGTTGTCACCGACATCGAAATGCCTGGAATCGACGGGCTCGAGCTGACACGGCGGATTCGAGACTGTTCTGAGTGGGAGCATCTCCCTGTTGTCGTGGTTTCAACCCGCGATCAACCCGCCGATCGCATGGCCGGCCTTGAGGCGGGTGCGGATGCCTATCTGGCCAAGCAGAACATGATGGGGGAGGAACTGGTGACCCTCGTTCAACGGCTCGGAGGCCGGCGGTGAAGACTCTGCGAGTTGGCGTCTTCGATCGATCCTCTTCGATTCGGGCCCTTTTGAAAAGAACGGTCGAGAGTGCCGACGGGCTGACGTGCGCCAAGAGTGCTCCGCTCTCCCTGCTTTTGGAGGGGAGAGTTGATCTCGATACGGTCGACGCGATCGTCATAGGCTTGGCGCGGGGTGAGGAAGAGACCTGGCCGCCACTGTTGGGGGATTTCACCCGGACAGGTATTCCGGCGATTATTTTGTCACCACCCGGTCAATCAGACCTGGGATCTGGAGCAAACCAGAAACGATGTCTTTTCCTGGAAAAACCACGGCACCCTCAGGGGTGGCAGTCCTTTGCACCGATCCTGCTCGTGGCGCTTGAACGCTTGGAGAGTCAGTGGGACGACCGTCTTGGACACAGCCAGAGGTCCAGGTTGGACCTGATCGCCGTGGGGTGTTCCGCAGGAGGGCCTGAGGCTACCGGGGATATGTTGAAGACGATCGGGAAGGCCCTCCAGAAGACCTCAGTCCTCGTCGTTCAACACATCGGTGAAGGATTCGAGTCCGAGTACGTTCAGTGGTTGAGCCGGATTCTCCCCTGGGTCAAGGTCGATGTTGGAGAGAATGGCGAAAAACTACTTCCCGGTCATGTTCGAGTGGCCGGGCAGGGAGCCCACCTCGAAATCACTGAAGGCCCCGCCCTCCGGCTAGACCGTTTGGGGCCACCCGATCACGGCCACCGGCCGTCAGTCGACCGTCTCTTCCAATCTATCGCTCGATCGAAACCCTTGGGTTCTGCAGGGGTCCTTCTCTCGGGCATGGGCATCGACGGGGTCGAAGGCCTGTTGAGTCTCAGCCGAGCGGGCTGTCTGACAATGGTTCAGGATCGGGAATCCAGTGCGGTTTTTGGCATGCCTCGGGTCGCTCTCGAGCGGGGGGCAGCCACGATTGCGAAGCCACCCGGGGCTTTGGGCGCAGTTCTCAAGGGTCACATCGAGACCGGGGAGGGTCAGTGACTCCCGGGCGGAAGCTGATGTTGCTGGTCGAACGGATGAGCGGAATCGTTCTCCCTGAACGTGAACTGGAACGTTTGACCAATTGGGCTTTGAGCAGGGCGACCGTCAGGGGGCTCAAAGGCCTTAACGCATATGTTGAGTCTCTTCGTCGGGATCCAGACAGTGACGAGTGGAGGGTGTTGCTCAGTAGAGTCACCGTCAAGGAGAGTTCTCTCTTTCGGGCACCCCAGCAATTCAGGTGTCTGAGCGAGAGCATCATCCCTGAGTTGGTGGCCTCGGGTCGGAATAGTCTTCGAATCTGGTCGGCAGGCTGTGCTCGAGGCGAGGAACCGGCGACCCTCGCGGTAGTGCTCGCCGACAGTTTGGCTGGGACTGATGTTCAGTGGTCGGTCTATGGAACCGATGTTGATGCCGACGCACTGGAAGGAGCTCGGCAGGCCCGGTTTTCTCGAAGGGCCGTCCGACGGGTGCCCCCGGAGCACCTCAATAGGGATTTCACTCTTCGAGGGGGGATCTATGAACTGAATTCTGAAATTCGATGTCACATCGAATTTGGTTCGATCAACCTGATTCGGGAGCCTCTCGAGGTCCCTGGCCAACCGTTCGACGTCATTTTCCTTCGAAACGTGCTGATCTATTTCAGGAGGCAGTCACAAGCTCGGGTTGTCCGCAATATTGAGCAGCTTCTCGCCCCGAACGGTTTTCTCCTGATTGGTCCCTCCGAGAGTCTGATGGATCTCAATCCGGTCCTTCAAGTGGAAGAACGTCAGGGCGTATTTGTCTACAGAAAGCGCGGCGGGCATCAGGAAATCGCCCCCGCTGTTTCGAAAGAACATGGGCCCCTGGAAAATGTGGGATATGCCGAAAATTCCGTTTCTGCTCCACGGTCGAAAACTGACGATGAGCCCGAGATCGTCACCGCGAATCCAGAAGATCTGGCCCTCGAAGGGCATCAGGCGGAGATGAACAACGATCTTCGTACGGCTCTTCGGTGTTACCGAGCTTCTTTGTATTTGCAACCTGCTCTCTACCAGGTGCGATATCGGCTGGGTTGCTGCCTCGAAGCCGTCGGCTGGGCTGGACGGGCCGGTGCCGAGTTCAGGGCGGTGATCGAGCTCTTGGCTCTCGGTTCCGAGGAGACGTTGGAGGTTTTCGACGGTCCCGATTTTCCCGCAAAAACCGAGATCGAGGCAGAGTGCCGAAGAGTCGCCAAACAGGGAGACAGATCACCCAATCTCAAGGATTGAGGCTGCGTCTTTTTGAGGCTTTGGAGCGAGGGTCAGGGCGCGGGACCGAAACGGGCCAGCACGAAATCTGGACTCTCCGACTGAATCTGGGGTGGAGGGAGGGGGCGTGTTGTCGGTTGCGCTTCGATCAACTGAGCGAAGTGATTCTTTCCCATGACGACGACGACCTCGCCCGTTCGATCAGGGACGTTGAGAAGGTTGCCCAGGCCCGCATTGGAGAATACCTGTGCCTCAGGCGGAATCTCTTTGGCGTGCGCCATGATGAAGGTGCCTGGAGCCCTGTGATCTACAGACTTCGCCGGGATGATGAAGTTGACACTGAACATGAACAACACCGGCGCAGACCAGAACAGCCAGATGCCGGCCGTATTTCGAGCCCGGGCGGCAGGAAAAAAACAGAGAGAGCCCCAGAGGGCGAGGGTGATCGAAGCCACGATCCACTTCCAGAGCTCGCCGTCACCGTACCATCGGACTGACGGGGGATTTCCCAATTCGTGGATGAGCAGGAAGGCTGTGCCTGCCAGCGCGACCGCCCCAGAGGTGACAGCGCCTGCCGAGAAAAGTGTGCGGGTCGGGGCCGCGAGATAACGATTGAGACCTATTCCGATCAGGATCGCCAGTGGCGGGAAGCAGGGCAGGATATAGGTTCCGAGTCTACCGCTCGACGCCGAGAAAAACAGGAAAGGACCGAGAGACCAGAGCCCGGCGAACCGTATCAACGAACCGGCTTGGGCGTGTTTTTGGTAGCCTGAGATCACCGCCGTAGACGAGGGCGAGGTCCTTTGCCCAATCTACTCGTCATGCGGATAGGAGCCTACCGGCCCTCCAACCCTCCGGGTCGGGCGTCGGTTCTTTGCCCACGCTGGTCGCTTCGTGACCTCACGGCTTCGCCGTGATCGCCCTTCGGGCGATGCGCGATGTCCCTACCACTCAACATCAACCTGTCGGGGTTTGCCTCCAAATCGGGAGATCAGGACGCATCGATTCCTCTTTCCGAAATCGTAGACTTCCTTGGTGACCCGGACGTCCTCCTTGCAGTATTCGGCTATCTTCTCGATTTCGCCCTGACGCCACCATTCCAGGGCCTGAAGACCGTCTGCAGATTTTCCTGTTCCCAGTGTCGAGGACGCAACACTTTCCAGTTTCGGCCTGAAACCCAACTGAGCCTCGAGGTCCAGCATGAGATC
>CBDTUG010000059.1:0-7299 GCA_965363555.1 uncultured Thermoanaerobaculia bacterium | reverse complement strand
GAAAGGATTTAGGAATCCCGAACACGGGGAGCAGTTGGGTGACCGGACGCGGGAACGCCGATGGAGAAAATGATTCTCATTAGATTTTTAAGTTATTCGTATTCAATAACTTCCGGTAACTAGGTGCGAACGACGGGCTTGAATAGTGGTTGGCGTCGTGTCAGATCAGCAATGAATTGCCGATTGCGGATGGAGAACAAATCGAGGGTTTTGTGGTGGATAGCGTTTGCCGTTGACTATTCTTCTCAATAGCGGCACTTCGTTGCCGATTCCCTCGTTGGTGAGCGGGGTGGAACCTCTCCGGTGGTCGGTCCTGGGCGGGGCAACGGCCGAAACCCTCGGTCTCCTCGGGTCCGTCCCTGGCATATCGATTCGGGCGGAGGGAGCAGGACTTGTCCCCAGGCCTGAATCTCCCAGTAATGACGCGATAACCGTAGAAGACAGTTGGGGATATACTCGCCCAATGGACCGAAGAGAGGGTTTTTCCGGTGCGGGGCAACGAGTGCCCGCTGACTTCTTGGTCGGCCGAGGTTTGACTGTGACTCTGTCCGGACGTCGGACCCCGGTGCTGCGGGATCTCGATGTCTCCGTCGGACCGAGTGAAGTGGTCGGCCTGCTTGGTCGATCCGGCTCGGGGAAAAGCACGCTGTTGAGGGTGATCAACGGTCTAATACCGTGGCTTGTGCCGGGCGAGATCACAGGCGAGATCAAACTCGGTGGAGAGTCGCTGGATGATCTCGACCCCGGTCAAAGGGCGCATCTGATGGGAAGCTGTCTTGACCGGCCGGAGGCGCAGCTGTTTTTGCCGACGGTTCGCCAGGAGATGGTAGCGGCAAGACGACTCTATGGCGAGGGTCGGAACGGTGGGGCTGTCGAAGAGAGGTTGGGAATCGGTCCACTTATGGATCGTCGGGTCGTTGAGCTTTCATCGGGTGAACGGCAGCGAGTCGCGCTGGCGGCAGCGCTCTCGGCCGGCGCCCGTCCGGTATTGTTGGATGAACCGACAGCGCATCTGGACCTGGGTGGCACCGTGGCTTTGGCGGAGGCCCTGAACGAGATGTCGGCTTCCGGCGGGGCGGTGATTGCAGCTGACCACGGCGGCTGGCGGTTGGGCTCCGGAGTCAGCCGGTGGTTGGAACTGGAGGGGGGAAAGCTGACGCCCGGGATCCAACCCGAGCCCCCGGAAATTTTGCCGCCAAAACACCAATCGGGAGAACGTGTGGTTTTCGAGGCCCGAGGGTTTGGGGTTGCCGTTGGCGGGCGGCGACTCTTCGAGCCGATCGACCTCGAGATCCATGAAGGTGAGATTGTCGTTTTAAGTGGCGACAACGGGGTCGGAAAATCCACCTTGGCTCGGGCGATGGCCGGTCACGCCGCCGTCGAGCGGGGCTCGTGCCATGGGTTGGGAGACTGCCACCCGGCTTTGATGATGCCAGAGGCGGAGTTGCAGCTTTTCTCGTCCACCGTTGAGGGCGAATTGAGGGCGTGTGGGGCGCCGATTGGTGAGGTGGCCAGGGTCTTGCGCCGTCACAGGCTGGAAGCCTTTGCCGCCCGGACTCCCTGGAGCCTGAGCCGCGGGGAACGTCAGCGCCTGGTTCATGCGGCCCACGATGTCCTGCAGCCGAAGGTGTTGATTGTTGATGAACCCGCCCAGGGGCTTGACGCCCAGGATGTCGTCGACTTTATGGAGTTGGTGGCCCGCAGGGCAGCTCGGGGCCGAGCGTACGTCATCATCACACACCGAACGGAATTGGCGATGGCAGCTCACCGCCATCTCCGGCTCAGCCCGGCCGGTATCGAGGAGGTTGGCCGATGATCGACGCCCGGCCGTGGACCGCTGCAGCTCTGGTCGGCGCGTTGTGGGGCGCCATGGAACTGAGTGTCGGAACGGCACTCCATCTCAGCCGGTTGCCGTTGCGGGGCATGGTGATGGCGACCATCGGGCTTGTGTGCCTGGTCACCTTGAGGCGGCTGAGGGGAGGCCCCGGAGCGTGTCTGCTCGCAGGAGCCATCGCCGCCTTCCTCAAGGTGTTCACGCTGGGCGGCCTCTATCCGGGTCCATTGATTGGAATCCTCCTCGAAGCCGTCGTGATCGAGTTGGTTTTCAGTGTTCTCGGTCCCCGACGTATTTCCGCCGTTGTCGGGGGCGCCATCGTTCTCGGCCTGACACCTGTTCAGATGACCTTGATGGTCTGGCTGGTCGCAGGGCGAGACACGATTGAGGCCACGGCTCAGGCCGCCCGGGAGGCCCTGGTCTGGCTGGGCCTTGGGGCATTATCAGCGGGATCAGTCCTGGGCGGGGTGATTGCTGCAACCGCTGCCGTCGGGGGGTTGGCCGGTTGGTGGGCCTGGAATGTGTCGTCCGGAGTGAACGAGAGGCTGGGGCCGTAATGGGGAAGTCTGCATCGGTACTCCTCGCGCTGGCGGGTGTCTCGGTATTCCTGCCCTGGTGGTGGGCGCCGGTTGCGGGATTTATTCTGGCTCTTGGTGTGACCTCCTGGGTTGACAAGGCAGTTTTGCGCTCGGCCCTTCGGCTGGGTTTCGTTTTGGCCGCGGTATTTGCGGCTGCCGTCGGGGGGTCGGCGGTGGCCTGGTCGTCAGGACTGAGCAGAGGTTTCGAAGCGGGAGGCGCGCTGCTGGCCAGGCTGTTGGTGTTATGGCTTGTTGCCGGCGTGGTGTCGCGATCCGTTGATGCCGATGAGGTTTTGCGGGTGTTTCGGAAAATGGGTTTCGAACGCCTCGGCCTTGCCTTCGGTTTGGCCCTCAATGCGTTGCCTCGTCTCGTTATTGCTGGCCGAAAGGTCTGGATTGCCCATCGGGAAAGGTCGCCGTCGAGATTTGAAACGTGGAAACGGCTCCCGGTGCTGGCCGAGGTATTACTGGCTCACACCGTTCGGATTGGCGATGACGCGGCGGGCGCGGCGGCCCTTCGAGGTCATTCGGGCCTGGTCAGGTCTCAGCAGGCGACACTGGTGTGTCCGGCGCCGGCCGTCGTTTTGACGGGACGGCCGGGTGTGGGAAAAACCTCCGTGTTGGAACAGATTATCGAACAGTTGCGGGGAGAGTCGTTCGAGGTGGCTGGGTTGATTCAGCCCGGGGTGTTCCACGACGGGGCCAAGGTGGGCTTCTCCGTTCGGGATTTACGGACGGGGGAGGAAGCGCCTCTAGCCCAGAGAATACCTCGGGAGTCGGGTCAACACGGGACAGGCTTCGTCTTCGATCAAGCCGGTCAGGATCTGGCTCGGCGGGCCCTGGCCTCTGTGCCTGAGGGTGCCGTCTTGGTCGTGGATGAACTAGGCCCGGTTGAACTTCGGGGGAAGGGCCATATGCCGGCTCTGCGCCAGGCGTTGGCTTCGAGACCTCCCGATGTCCTGATCCTGGTGGTTCGCCGCCACCTCGTTCCGGCTCTCCTGGCTGCCCTGTCGGCAACCGACGCTCATGTTGTTGATGTCGAAAACGAAGGGTCCGAGGCGGTTGCAAAAATCATGGAGATTGTCGGTGAAATCATGCTCTCGTCGTCGAGTGCATGACGAATAGAACAGCCGGCCCGAGCCTTCTCCCCTTTTGTCCCTCTTCCTGTGTTGCCTTGTCCGACTGAAAGCCGTGGGGAGAAGGCGGATGTCATGAGAACGAAGGCAATCGCTGGCGCAAGGCAAAGACGGGAATCGAGTTTCATCGGTTCCTCCAGTTGAGAGAACTAAACCCATCAGCGGGCATTGTGGAAACCGGAACGAGGGAGCAACGTACATTCTTTAGCCCGTCCCTTTCGCCGGCTGATGTACTCAGGACGGCCAGGTGCCGAACCCTGAAAGCCGAAGGAGAAAGCCCGTGAGAGATGAGGGCAAGAATGAGGAGGAAGTTTTGATGCGTCAATTTTTTGTTTCGTTATGTGTTCTGGTCATGGTGGGGTTTTCATCGATGGCGTCGGCGGCGGTCAACGCCCGTATGCTTCGGTATCCGGACGTGTCCGAGACTCACATCGCCTTCGTCTATGCAGGTGATATCTGGGTGGTTGAAAAAGAGGGTGGGGTCGCCCGAAGGTTGTCGTCGCCCCCGGGCGAGGAGGCCTTTCCTCGATTTTCGCCGGACGGTGTGACGATTGCCTTTTCAGGTAATTACGACGGTAACCTTGACGTCTACACCGTAGCATCCGGTGGTGGCGAAGCCAAACGCATCACCCATCACCCGGAGGGCGACCGTCTTCTTGACTGGACTCCCGATGGATCCCGTCTTCTGTTCGCCAGCCGCATGACGTCCGGAATCGGGCGGACCAACCAGATCTGGACCGTTGAGGCAGCAGGAGGATTCCCGACCAGGCTTGCGATTCCTTATGGTGAGTTCGGTACGTTGTCGCCGGACGGTCGCACGCTTGCGTATCAGCCGGCAAGCCGGGAGTTTCGCACCTGGAAAAGATATCGCGGAGGGTTGGCTTCGGAAATTTGGCTCTTTGATCTGGAGAGCGGATCGGCGCGAAACCTGACGGCCAATCCCGCCAACGACGCGCTCCCGATGTGGCACGGGGACACTCTCTATTTTCTGTCCGACCGCGGCCAGGCAATGCGGTCCAACATCTGGTCAGTCGATCCGGCAACCGGTGAGACCAGGCAGATGACGAATTTCGAAGATTTCGACGTGCACTTTCCGGCGATCGGACCGGGGGAGATCGTCTACGAGGCCGGTGGCTCGCTGTACCTGATGGACCTGGGCAGCGGCGAAAGCCGGGAAGTATCGGTCGAGGTCATCACCGATGAGGCTACCTTGAGGCCCCGGATGGTTGCCGTCGGCGACGCCATCGAAAGTGGCGATATCTCGCCGACCGGCAAGAGGGCGGTTTTTGAGGTTCGTGGTGAAATATTGACCGTACCTGCCGAGCATGGTCCGGTACGTAATGTCACCCGCTCATCCGGCAGCCGTGAACGCTATCCGGCATGGTCGCCTGACGGTGACACATTGGCCTACTGGAGTGACGAGAGCGGTGAGTGGCAGATGTACCTCAGGGCGGCGGACGGAACGGGTGAGGAACAAAAACTGACCGACTTCGGACCAGGCTACCGTTTCCAACCCTTCTGGTCACCCGACGCCAAGACCATCGCCTTCATCGACGAGAAACAGGTGATCCGTCTGCTCGACGTTTCGAGTGGAGGCCTGAAAGAAATCGACCAACTCACGTTGAGTTCTTCATTTCCGGCCTTGGATGGATTCGAAATGAACTGGTCTTCCGACAGTCGGTGGTTGACCTATGACAAGGGTCTGGACAGCATGGTGTCCGCCGTATTTGTCTATGACACCAACGCCGCCGAGCTGCACCAGATCACCAGCGGTTTCTACGGGGCTGCCGGGCCGGTATTCGACGCAGGAGGTGATTTCCTCTTCTGCCTGGTCGACCGCGAATTCTCACCCTCCTACGGGGATTTCTTTGGGACATGGGTCTACGCCAACGCCACTCGCCTGGCGGCGATTCCGCTTCGGGCTGATGTTGAGTCCCCAATCGGACCTCGATCGGATGACGAGGCCGTCGAAGAGGATGAAGACACCAAAGAAGAGGGCTCCAAGGACGCTGATAAAGACAAGTCGGATAAGGACAAGGATGACGATGGAGCCGAGGACGAGGACAAGAAAGAACCGGTAGAAATCGATTTCGACGGTATGGAGAGTCGCATGGTGCTCCTGCCGCCAGAGGCCGGTAACTTCGGCCGTCTGGCTTCTATCGAGGGCAAGCTGCTCTTCGTTGAGCGGCCGCGCACGGGTTCGGGCGAGGAGAAATCTGTACTCAAACTGTGGGACTTCGAGGCCAGGGAGGCCGAGGATGTGCTCGCCGGTGTCGGTGACTTTGCCCTTTCGGCTGACGGGAAGAAGATCCTGGTGGCTGTCGGCGAGACTTTGGCCATCGTCGATCCTGCGCCGGGTCAGAAGATGGAGACACCGCTGAGAACCTCGGGCATGAAAGTCCAGGTGGATCCCAGGGCCGAGTGGCGGCAGATTTTTTCAGACGTCTGGAGGACTCAGCGTGATTTCTTCTATGACCCGGCGATGCACGGTGTCGACTGGGAGACGATGGGGGAGCGGTACGGCGCCCTGGTCGATGATGCTGTGACGCGGTGGGATGTCAATTTCCTGATTGGAGAACTGATCGGTGAACTCAACGTGTCCCACTCCTATCGTGGCGGCGGGGACCTCGAGGAAGCGCGTCACGGCAGTGTCGGCCTGTTGGGCGTCGATTGGGAGCGCGCCGACGA
The DNA here is from genome assembly GCA_965363555.1 of uncultured Thermoanaerobaculia bacterium. Taxonomy (GTDB): domain Bacteria; phylum Acidobacteriota; class Thermoanaerobaculia; order Thermoanaerobaculales; family Sulfomarinibacteraceae; genus DAOWGJ01. The sequence goes on along the minus strand of CBDTUG010000059.1, from coordinate 1,063 downwards.
CCAGTGGAAGATCAAAAAGATTATCAAAACGGCCGCTTGGGAGATGGAAATTCGGTCTCCGCTCGATCGAACGGGGATCGACGTCGATGAGGGCGACTTTGTTCTGGCGGTCAACGGTTTGCCTTTGGCCTCCTACACCAACCCCTGGGCCGCTTTCGAGGGACTTGCCGATCAGACGGTCGAATTGACGGTCAATTCAACGCCGACTTTCGACGGATCGAAATCGGTCCTGGTTGAAACTCTCAGCAGTGAGAGTCGGCTGCGCTACTTCGCGTGGGTCGAGGGCAACCGGCAGCGGGTGGCTGAAGCCACTGATGGGCGAGTCGGTTATGTCTTTGTTCCGGATACCGGAGTCAGGGGACAGAGTGAGCTTGTTCGGCAGTTCTTTCCGCAGGCAACGACCGACGGTCTGATCGTTGACGAGAGGTTTAACGGTGGCGGCCAGTGGCCAGACCGTTTCATCGAACTGCTCGACCGCCATCGGACCGGCTATATCCATTTGCGCAACGGCGCCGATATCGGCCTGTCAGGGGCCTCCAGTTCGGGCCCGACGGTGATGCTGGTCAACTCCTGGGCGGGCTCCGGAGGCGATGCCTTCCCTTACCTCTTCAGGCGTGAGGGTCTTGGCCCGATCATCGGAACCCGGACTTGGGGCGGCCTCGTCGGCATTGCGGGCGCCTATGGTCTGATGGACGGTGGCACTGTCACCCTGCCGACCCTGGCACTCTACACTCCGGAGGGAGAGTGGATGCTTGAGGGTCACGGGCTGGAACCGGACATCGAGGTGATGGAAGATCCGGCCGGCTTGGCAAAGGGTGTCGATTCCCAACTGGAACGGGCCATTGCCGAAGTTCAACGCCTGCTCGAGGCAGATCCGATTCCCGAGGTCATCGTGCCCGAACCGGGCGACCGGACGGCGAAGTAGTGACCTCTTCGTTCGATAAAGACAAGCCCGCCTGTGGTCAGGCGGGCTTTTTTCTTGATCGAGCGATACCTTCGAGCACCTATCCCGACCTTCTCACCAGTGATCTGCTGCGGCACGAAATACGCAGACGCCCATTCT
>CBDTUG010000058.1:0-7308 GCA_965363555.1 uncultured Thermoanaerobaculia bacterium | reverse complement strand
TCTCCGATACAACACAATCGGCGGTGACCCCTCCCATGGCTGGAGCGTCACCCTGTGTTCCACCCTCGACCCTGAGGAGATCTGCCGGTGGACGACCGCTCAGACACTGGAGAACATTGAAGTCACAGATCAGGCGAGGGCGAATCCAGGGTGGTTTCTGGCACCCGGGAAGGAACTTCACGCAGTGCCTCCCGGCTGGCTGGAGTCCGCTCTACTGATAGCCTCGACAGAGGGCGTCGATGCCCTGGCGCTGGCCGAGCGGGTCAACGACGGGCCCCAAGACCAGCCCGCCTCTGCCGATGATTTGCTGGGCGCTCCCTGGCGTTCTCTGACCCTCTTCTCAGGCAAGAGCTACCGCTGGGACCCTATAACCGACACAGTTCACTGTCGGCAAAATCGCCTGGTTGCCAAGGTCATCGGTCCGAACGGCATCGGTTCAGCGCCACCTCACACCACGGCCGATTCACCCCTTCGCCGCGGCCCCTACCTGGGCACTCAGCCTCTGGCCGCCTTGGTCGAAGTCGGACTGCGGGAGCGTCTACCGGTCGAAGACATCGACAATAACGATCCCCGCCCGGCCGTCCTGGTCACAGCGCCCTTTCTCGCCCGAGGCGGCGCTGAACACACGCTCTTCGAGACGTTGAAAGTAATGCAAGGCGCCTGCCGAATGGCTTTCGTAACCCTGGCGCCTCACCGGAAGGAATTGCACGACCGCCGTAATGACTTCGAAGGCTTGAGCCCCCACCTATTCAGCCTCGGCGACTGGGTTCATCCTGACGCGATGGTTCCGATGCTGCTCCACCTGATTGACCGCCTGGATATCGATGTCCTCTACAACGCCAACGGCACAACCCTCTTCTACGAGTTTGCGCCACGGCTCAAGGCGGCTCGCCCGAACCTGCGCATCATCGACCACCTCTACGACCACCGGATCGGCTACATCGAACGCTACCGGGATCCAGGACTTCTCAAATCCATCGACGCCTGCATCGCAGAGAACCACCCGATCGCTGACGAACTGACTGAAAAATTCCACTGGCCTGCTGAACGCGTACCGGTCGTCTGGTCCTGCGGCAGGCCGGAGAACCGGCTCCCACCCGAGAACACTTGGGGCCTCCTCCGTAGTGACCTACGCGACACGCTGGGATTCGCCGACGACGAGACCGTCTTTCTGACGGCTGCCCGCATGCATGAGCAAAAACGCCCGCTGGACATCGTTCGTCTGGCCGAGGCGGTCAGTGACCGTTCGGACATCCACTTTCTGATCGTCGGAGGCGGCCCGATGGAAGAGGCCATTGATCGTGCGATCGCCGACGCACCGACTGCCCAGATCCAGCGCCTACCGTTCCGAACGGACATCCCGGAACTGATCCTGGCCTGTGATGCCGGTTTGCTGGTTTCGGACTTCGAAGGCCTGCCGGTCTTCCTTCTGGAGTGCTTGCAGTTGAGCCGCCCCTTTCTGGGCACCGATGTCGGCGACATGGGCCGTGTCCTCAAAGACACCCGAGCCGGTCTGATCGTCACAACACCGGGAGATATCAAGGCCCTGGCCGAGGCCGTACTCAACCTGGCCGAACCCTCCATGCGTCGAAAACTCGGCAGCAACGCCATGGCAGCAAGTGAAAATTTTTCGCCGGAACACTGCGCCCAGCAGTACAGAAAAGTGCTGTTCGGTGATCGATCATGATACGACTCCGCCCCGTAGCCCGCCTTATCCGTCGAGAGCTCGCCGTCCTTAAATACAGACTTTTCAGCGCCCTCGGCACTCGAGCCCCGGCCATGGTGGTTGCTATTCCGGCCCGTGAATCAACTTCTCCAGCGACTCACCCGGCGATCGCTGTCACGCCTCCCCCTGGCGTCAGAGAAGAGGATCTGAAAGCTCTGTTGGCCCGCCAGACTGAGACATCCTGGACTCTGGCGCCCGACGCAACCGATTCCACACCGTGGCTCTGGTGCCCCGGCTTGAATATCGAAGACCTGGAAGCCTGCCATCTGGAAAGCTTGCTCTTGACGGCTGCCGCTCTTGACGCCCCTGCGGCCGTCGGCGGATGGGCGGCCCCCGAAGATGCGACCAGCCGTCCGGCCGGGTTTGATCAGGGCAACCTGACCCTGGTGCGACGACCCGGCACCCTGGCGCCCACCGAACCGATTCACGGCGCCCTGATCCCTCAGATCACCAAGAAAACGCCAGCGATACCGGTCGCTCCTCCGACCCAACAAAGTGGCCCCTTCATCCTCAACCACAAGGGCGAACCGGGCGCCGTCATTCGTTTACCCGTCCACGATGTCCACGCCCGCCTGGCCGCCCTCCCCTCCATGGCGGGACCACCCACAGTGCTCTTTGTGGCGCCCTTCCTCGCGGTCGGTGGCGCCGAAAAGCTACTCTTTGATCTGATCAAAGGTCTGATCGCCGACCACCGTGTCCTCGTCGTCACCATGGATCCGCACCGGAACGAGTTGGGCCAAACGGTCGATCGGTGTCGCCGGCTGACGCCCCATGTCTATACCCTGGGCGACTGGATGCCCCGAGAGGCACGCATCGACGCCCTGAGCCATCTCATCCGTCGGTGGCAGGTCGAGGTGCTGGTCTCCTGGAACGGTACCGTGGACTTCTACGACCATGCCTTGGCTTTGAAACAGGATTTTCCCGGCCTCAGCGTGCTCGCGCAACTCTACAACCACGAGGGGGGCTGGATGGATCGAATGACACCCGCCCTGCTCTCAGGCATTGACGGTCACCTCGCCGTCAACGGCCGCATCTCCCAGTCCCTGATCGACCGAGGCGCGCCTGAGGATAAGGTTCATACCGTGCACCACGGTGTCCGCATTCCAAAATTAGCTTCCGAGGCAGACCGGATCCAGAGACGTCGGGCCAAACGAAGAGAACTCGGTCTCCCTGAAGAAGCCATCGTCGTCGGCACTTTCATTCGTTTTCACGCACAAAAACGTCCCTTGGACATCGTTCGACTGGCCCGGAAATTTGAAGGGTCCCAATTCCATTTCCTTCTTGTCGGCGGTGGCCCCGAGGCCCAGGCCCTCGATCGCGAAATCCGACGTGACACCCCCGCCAATCTCATGCGTCTGCCGCTGCAAACCGAAGCGATTCACCTCTACGACGCCCTGGACATCTGCCTCTTGACCTCGAACTACGAGGGTCTTCCGGTCTTCCTGTTGGACGGACTGGCCCGAGAGATTCCGTGTGTCGCAACCGCGGTCGGTGAAATTCCAGAAATGCTGCACGATGGCGGCGGTATGCTCATCGACAGCCCCGGCGATATCGAGTCTCTCGCCAACGCCATCATGAGCCTCGAAGACCCCGCGCGACGCCGATCCGAAGGGCAGCGCGGCCGTCGGACCGTCGAGGACCGCTTCGGCCTGGATACGTACGTCGAAGCCTACAGGCGGCTGTTCTTCCCCGGGAGCTCCAGATGAGTCCCATACCACGGTACTCCGTGTTGATTCCGGCCTACAACCACGCCGGATATATCGAAGAGGCCGTTACCAGTGCCCTCGAAGACGGCGGAGATCAGGTCGAGGTGATTGTCATCGATGACGGATCATCAGACGACAGTCCTGGAGTGCTTCATGGTCTCGCTTCCGACGACCGAGTCGCCGTCCTGACCCAGGGCAATCAGGGCGCCCACGCAGCGCTCAACCGGCTCATCAGCCTGGGTCAAGGCGAATTTTTCTTTATTCTCAACTCCGACGACGCCTTCGAACCAGGACGTCTCAATCGTCTGGCAACTGCTTTGGAGGAAGACCCGGATTCAGCCGTTGCCTGTTCACTGCTGAAAATTGTCGATGCCCAGAGCCATCAAATCGGCCTCAAAAATGCCTGGCGGGATCTCGAACCCTGGCCGGTGCCCCATCCACCGCCACATTTGGCGGACCTCGAGGATGCAACACTGGCCCTACTGCAGTCGAACTGGGCTTCAACGACCTCCAATATGGCCTTCCGGCGAAAGCTGGTGATCGAGAATAACCTGCAGTTCAATCCGCTTCGCTACACCCACGACTGGGATTTCCTGCTGGCCGCGTCGGCGGTTGGACAGATCGTCCTTGTCGAAGAACCGCTGGTCCGTTACAGGGTTCATGACAGCAACACCATTCGGGAAAGCGATGGAAAAGCCCAGGCAACGATGCACTTCGAGATCCTCTGGACCGTCGCCCGGCATGCAGCATCGACGATAGCTCGGGCCACCGACCGGGGTTTCGACCCAGACCAACTCAGGGAACGCCTGATGCGATCCCTGCCCTCTTTCGGCCGCGAGGACCTCCTCTTCCAACTCCTCACGCTGCGCGGGAACGATGCCACACCACCCTCAAGTTATGACGCCCTGCTGCACTCCGACCATCCTCTCCGACGCGCCGCGCTCTCGGCGCTGGAGGCGAAACCCTGAAGAAAGCTGGGAAGCTGGAAGGTTGGAACGCAGGTCTCAGGCGACAGGCTTCAAATCGAAGGCCTTAGGGACACCCCTCGTGCGCTTTCAAGGTATGCCGAGCTTGTCCTCGATGTCTCCGCGTCCTGGCGTCCCAGTTTCCTAGCGTTCCAGCAGCCCCTGCTCCTGCATCCACACGTCGTTAAAGATTGTGCTCAGATAGCGGGTTCCGGAGTCCGGGAACAGCGTGACGATCCGGCCTGAACCGTCCATCGCCTTGGCAACCTGGCGCACACCCCACAGGGCCGCCCCCGATGATCCGCCGGCCAGAATAGCCTCCAGGCGGGGCAACTCCCGGGTGGCGAGAAAGGCTTCCCTGTCCGACACACGGAGCATGTCGTCCAGCAGGTCGAACTCAGGACACCCGATGATCTCCTCGTCGCCGAGACCCTCGATGAGATAAGAACCCGGCTCCGCCAGGCGACCGTCGTGAAACCAATCGAAAAAGACCGAGCCCTCCGGATCGATGGCCACGACCTTGATCGAGGGATCCTGTTCCTTGAGATACCGCGCCACACCGCAGATCGTGCCCCCGGTACCGATGCCGGCCACCAGCACATCGATCCGGCCGTCCATCTGCTCCCAGATTTCGGGCCCGGTGGTCCGATAGTGGGCCTCGTTGTTGATGCGATTGTTGTGCTGATCCGGGAACCACCAGTCCGGGTTTTCGGCCGCCAGGCGGCGCGCCTTCTGGTTGTAGCTTTCGGGATCTTCCGGTGGCAGGTGACCGTCCACCAGCTTCAATTCGACCCCCATCGCCCGGATGCAGTCCAGCTTCTCCTTCGATGTTCGCTGTCTGACAACCATCGTGCAGTTGAGGTCCTCGAGCACGGCCATCATCGCCAGACCCATCGCGGTATTGCCCGAAGAGCTCTCGATCACCGTGCCGCCGGGCGCCAGTTCCCCCTTTTCGAGGGCTTGCTCGACCATGAAGCGGGCAATACGATCCTTGACGCTTCCCATCGGGTTGAGGAATTCCAATTTGGCGAAGACTTCGCAGCCGAGGCCCTCGACGCTCCGGTGCAGGCGCACCATCGGTGTCCAGCCCACAGCCTCGGAAATTCGGTCGAAAACACGTTTATCGTTCATCGTCGGCGATTATAACTGCGAAGTGTGGCGCTGATGTGGCGACATCGTTGAACCCGCTTCTCACCAGCATCTCAACGACTTCGTCATCTGCCGGTGGCATCGGATAATTCGTCAGTTCATCGGATCGAACCCAGAGGATCTCCTGGCCTTCGAGAGACCTGGGCCTGCCGTCGGTGATCACGGCAGAGAAGAACAGCAAGAGGATCTCCAGATTGTTCTCTTTATGGATAGCGAAGGTCAGAGGTCGACCGGTCTCGACCGAAATTCCTAGTTCTTCGTGCAACTCCCGAACCAACGCCCCGGAATAGGACTCGCCGTTTTCGACTTTACCACCGGGAAATTCCCAGAGCCCACCCATGTGGGTGTCCTCCGCACGCTTTGTCAGCAGAATCCTGCCATCGTCGTCAAAAATGACGGCGGCAACAACGGTGAATCGAATCACAGAGGATCGCCAGGTTCTTCCTCAGAATCGACCGGATTGACTGGATGAACTGCCACCCGTGCCCGCTCGAGCGCCCGGAAAAAAGCTACCCCGTCATTCAGAGGGGCAATCTCGATCCGCATCGCGTCGCCCCACCTGTCGACGATTTCGATCACATCGCCAACAAAGCCCTCGTCTCGAAAATCAACCTCGACAATATCTTCGAGAGCCATGACGATCGTTGAGTTCTGCCGGTGGTACAACACTCTGCGGTCGGTGAGAATCGCAGCCTCGGTACCGTCCATAGAAATCGTTGCGTCGAAGTAGGCCTTAATGACCTCGCCTTCGTCCAGCAGGTTATGCTCGGCCAGATAGTCCAGAGCATATTGGTCCATTTCGTTGCCGAATTTGACACCGCTTTCGGGACCACTGCCCAACCAGGCAATGCACCCAACCATGCCAATCACTGCAACCAACACCATCGATCCGCACCCTATCAACGTCCACTTGAGCCAACTGGGCATAAATCCCCCTTCTCGGCGTCACAGGTACGCCGATCTCGTCTCATCCTAACCCGGCCTTCCTGCCAGCAACGCCGAGTCCTGCCTCCTGGCTTCCTGGCCTCCCGGCTTTCCAGCTACAATGAGGAACCACCCGGGCGTGGTTGGAGGCATGATGAAGAAACAACCTGATGAGCGTGGCTACTTCGGCGATTTCGGTGGCCGTTTCGTGCCGGAGACGCTGATGGTCCCACTGGAACAGTTGGAGACTACCTGGCTCAGGGTCGGGAAAGATCGGGGATTCCGAAACCGCATGAAGGAGCTGCTTGAACGCTACGTAGGCCGCCCTACACCCTTGTATCCCGCCAGGCGTTTGGCGGCAACACTGGGCGGCGCCCAGATCTGGTTCAAGCGTGAAGACCTCTGTCACACCGGATCCCACAAGATCAACAACGCCATCGGCCAGGCTTTGATGGCCAGAGAGATGGAAAAACACCGGGTGATCGCCGAAACCGGCGCAGGCCAACACGGCGTCGCGGTTGCGACTGCTGCGGCCCTCCTCGGCTTGGACTGCAGGATCTACATGGGATCGGAAGACATGCGCCGACAGGCATCCAACGTCCGGCGCATGCAGTGGCTCGGAGCCGAGGTCGTCGCTGTTGAGAGCGGCAGCCGAACCCTGAAAGATGCAATCAACGAGGCCCTTCGGGACTGGGTAACCCACGTTCGAACAACCCACTACATTCTCGGGTCGGTGCTGGGGCCACATCCATTCCCTGCAATGATCCGTGACTTCCAGTCCGTGATCGGAACTGAGGCTTTCGCGCAGATCCGGGAAGCGACCCGATCCCTCCCCGAT
>CBDTUG010000057.1:0-7487 GCA_965363555.1 uncultured Thermoanaerobaculia bacterium | reverse complement strand
ATGCAATACGTCGGACGTATTGCAGTTGAACGTTCCTACGGCCGCCAGATCAATGCCCCCTGGATCGAGAAATCCGGCGCCATCCCCATCCCGGGAAAATCCTCACCAAGAACCAGCTGGAGCCTCACACTCTTTCCGACAGGCGCCGCGAAGCCAATAGCGAACTCTCCTGTCGCTCGGCCGGCCTTGCCGGGATCAACGTCGGCAAAAACCGAGTCATCAACTCTGAACATCGTCAGCAGCGCCCATCGTTTGCCAAGGCTGATGTCGGCCCCTCCCCAGGCGTGAAAGGTGTCTGCAGCATCCCCGAGGGTCCCGGCATCCCCGCCCTGATGCGTCCATCCCAGTCCACCGTACAAGCCAAGGCCATCCCACCCTTTCGAAATCGACCATCTGACACCACCGCTTGAACCCATGTTCCCCCAGGGCCCATCATCATCGACCGGCGCCGAGAGAGCGACCCACACTCGTTGCCCACCATTCTCTCCCATGGACCACCGTCGGCCGCCCCATCCGGTCAGCCCCATAACCCGTGCGCTCTGTTCGCCTTCAAACGACCACGATCGCCCTCCCGGCGGCATCAGCGCGACGACTGTCCGCCCCTCGGGAAAGAACTCTCGGCCGCCGTTGGAGACACCAAGCAAATCGTGCATTCCACTGGGCCAATCATCAAGATGCGTACCTCCGAAGCTCCAGACGGGCACCCTGACACCACCGAACCAACGGCCGGAAGAATACCCGGCCTCGATGTCAAAACGACTTGTTTCTGTATCGAGGGAGTAGAGATCCGACTGCGGCCACAGATACAGTGCCTGGTCCAAAGCCTCCTGGGTCAAGTCCGCACCGACACCGTTGATCTCGATATGGGTCTCGACAATATCCGGGCTGACGAAAAAAGTGTTGCCGTAGGCATACGAAACCGAAAAGGTCCAACCCTGGTGGTCGAGAACCTGCAATTCCATTCCCTCGGGCCGCAAATGACCGGCCCACAGCGGAGATACGGCCGCGAGCGGAGGAGTTTCCTGGGCCGTTGCGCTGAAAGAACAGAGCAACATAAAGATGACTAGCCCGCACTTCTTACCAGTGATCTGCTGCGATCGCCGATGCGCAGCACCTCGACGCCCTCGCGACGAAAACCGGTGAGAAGCGCGGGCGAGCGATACACGGACTGTCGAACTCATTTTCAAAAGCAACTCCATCTGTGCATAAGTTCAGGGAGATTCTACCGGGTCATACCGCCGCATCGGCAATGCGGCGAGCGCCTATTTCGAGATCCTCCTCCGACGTAAATCGTCCGACGGACAAACGAAGAGTCGAACGGGCGATCTCGGGTTGGACCCCCATCGCCCAGAGCACATGACTGAGAACGGCGCCGCCCTCGTGGCACGCGGCCCCGGCCGAAGCCGCCACGGTATCCGCCAATCGAGCAAGGATCTCGGCAGCCTCGACTCCCAGGAATGCCACGCTCAGCGTATTGGGCAGCCGGTACTCGGGGTGGCCGTGCTCAATCAGATCAGGGATCCTCTTGGTCAGCAGACCTCTCAAATTATCTCTCAGACCCCTTAATCGTGGAATTTCTTCGTGCAATTCTTTTTCAACCAGCTCACAAGCCATCCCCAAGCCGACAATTTCGAGCACATTCTCGGTGCCTGGCCTCAAACCCCGTTCGTGACCCGCGCCCACGGTGAAGGGCAAGATCGAGATGCCGCTCCGAATGTACAGGGCACCGACGCCCTTGGGCGCATAGAGCTTGTGGCCGGCGATCGACAGCAGATCGACGCCAAGCTCCTCAACGTTCACCGCCACCTTGCCGACTGCCTGGGCGGCATCAGTGTGCACGGCCACCCCTCGTTCCCGGCAAATTCTTGCGACCTCCGCTACCGGCTGAAGAGTGCCAACCTCGTTGTTGGCCAGCATCAAGGAAACCAAAACCGTATTGGGGCGCAACGCCTCTTCGACTTCTGCGGAATCAACCCGGCCTCGAGAGTCAACGCCAACGATCGTCATTTCGATGTCACCGGCGCTTTCCATTGCCAGGACGACCTCAAGAACAGCAGGGTGCTCGATCGCCGAAGTGATCACATGACCGCCGCCCCGTGCAGCCACGAGACCGTGAAAGGCCAAATTGTTGCTCTCTGTGCCGCCCGAGGTGAAGATGATCTCATCGGGTCGAGCCCCAATGGCTGAAGCAACCCTGAGCCTGGCCTCGTTGACCGCCTTCCGGGCCTCTCGACCCGCCTGGTGGTCCGACGATGGATTTCCGAAATACCCCGTCAAATACGGCTTCATCGCTGCGGCAACACGAGGATCAGTCGGCGTCGTCGCGTTGTAGTCCAGATATATAAACCCGTCGCCCATCAGTCCTCCAATACCAACAGTGTAGCCGACAGCTGAGAGTGAGGGGCTCGGGCCGGCGATCCTGGTTTGGTCAACCGCAGGGACTCGGCGTGCCGTGCCCGGGTTGGTTTCGGTTTCGCCGGGCTCAGGGTCCGCCAAAGAATACGACCGTAGAGTTCGCGTGCAACTGTGCCGTAGATTTGGCTTGCCCTATTGAGCGAAACCGGAGGTGTAGCGCGAGCTACATTGAGGATTTCACGATTGAGGGCGAGTTGAAGATGCGGTGCAGTTGGGATGCGAAAATGCGGAATTATTCATTCGGGGAACCTTACGCTACACTCCGCCGCCATGAAAGACCTCGAGAGCCTCCGCCTCACTCTGGATACGGTGGACCGCCGGATCATCGAATGCCTGCACAGCCGTCAAGAGACCGTCGCCCAAATTGCCGGAATCAAACGAGATGGTCTCAATTTCCTTCGTGACCATGAACGGGAAAGCGCCTTGCTCGACCGCATCGAGTCCTGGGCTCGCGAATTCAACCTGGACCCCTTTCGCACACGAGAGATATTCCGCGAGGTCATCGCGATGTCCCTCAAGGCCCAGGAGGAAGCCCTGCTGGGCCGAGAGCGCGCCGAGCGCAGCGTGCAGTCCTGCCACCGGGTTGCCTTCCAGGGAACCGACGGCTCCTACTCTCAGTTGGCCGCCAAGAAGTACTTCTCGAATCGAGCCGAGACGATGGATTTCATCGGCTACTCGTCGTTTGCAGAGGCCCTGGAGTCGACAGAGACCGGTGACGCCGGATACGTATTGCTCCCGATTGAAAATACCACCGCCGGGTCGATCAACCAGACCTACGAATTGCTGCGTAAGACTGATCTCCGCATAGTCGGAGAAGAGATCCTTCATATTCGCCACTGCCTGGCGGCCCTCGAAGGCGCATCTCAACAATCGATCCGACGCGTTCTCTCGCACCCTCAGGCCCTGACCCAGTGTTCTCGTTTCCTGAGTTCTCAAGAAAACCTGGAAGTGATCTCATTCAGGGACACAGCCGCCGCTGCACGTGAGGTCAAGAACGCAGGGGACCCAAGCCAGGCCGCCATCGCCTCTGAGGCAGCCGCTGAATTTTACGGGCTTACCGTGATAGCACGGGACATTGCCGACCAGCGTGAGAACTGGACCCGATTCGTGATTGTTTCAGCCGCGGTGATGATCCCAGACCCCAGGATCCCCTCCAAGATTTCATTGGTCTACACGACACCCCACCGCGAGGGCGCCTTGGCCGACAGTCTGCGCGTGTTGAGCGATCACGGGCTCAACCTGTCGAAACTGGAGAGCCGGCCGATGCCCAACCGACCCTGGGAATACCTGTTCTATGTCGATGTCGAGGGATCGCTGGCGACCGAACCGGCCGCTCTCGCGATCGCCGAACTCCGCCGCGAGTGCCCCTACCTCAAAGTTCTGGGGTCCTACCCCGCCCGCACAACCACAGGGGGCATGGTCGACCGAGTTGAGTCGTAATTGACGATTCAGCCGCCACAAAAAGGCACAAAGACGAAAAAAACAGACCCATCTACTGCTGAGACTGTGACTGGGACCTCGGAATAGGAACCGGCACTCTGGCCGAGGCCAAGGGGAACCACCCTGGTAAGATAACCCTGCGGGTTCCCCTCAAGGAGTGAATCAACGAAAGGCAACACTATGAGAAAATCGTCGATATTTCACGCCTTGCTCATAGCGGTCATCGCCCTGTTGACAATTTTCCCAACCCCTTGCGCCGGTTCGGGAGGATCGTGCCTTGAGTTTGAAGACCGCTGGCCATACGGTGTAGCCGAGGCCGTCGCATTTTCGGGCCATATCGTCGCCCATTCCAACGGGTCAGCCCTTCGTTTCGTAAACCTGGGCGACCCCGAATTCCCGGCACTCATGGGAGAGGTGATACTTCCACGGTCGATTTCTGATATCGAGCTGGTTCCTGAACGATCGATCGCTCTTGTCTCCTGCAGGGAAAGCGGTCTGCAGGTGATCGATTACTCAGATCCTGCGGAACCCGTGATTGCCTCCGTCCTCGACGACTACGGTTTTATCTGGATGGCCGTCGCCAAAGGAACCGTCGCTTTCGTGGCAACCACTGATGCTTTGCTTTCTTTCGATATTTCTGATCCAACCAACCTTCACTTGCTCGACTCCCCTGACCCACCCATCGGGGCATCCGATGCGGTCATCGCAGGGGACTTGTTGTTCGTTACGACCTCGGATTGGGATCTGGCGATTTTCGACATTTCGGACCCATTGAATCCAGCACCGATCAGTGAAACTCACGACTCTCCAGGTGTGAATCTGGCCGTTTCTGGAGATTTTCTTTTTGGGACTGGCGGGTATTCGATCTCTGTATTCGACATCAGCAACCCGATCACACCAGTTGACCTCGGGCACGTTACTTCTTCAACTGATGCTCGGTTCAACAGCCTCGCGACAAACGGTTCAATCCTGTTCGGTACAACCTCCTTTTCACCTACCCCGAATGACAAAACAGGGGTCATGGTTTTCGAAATGACCCCAGAGAACGAGATCGTCGAAATCGGCCTCTGGGAGTCCGACGCCCGAACATGGGGCATCGCGATCGTCGACGGCATCGCCGCCGTCGCCGACGGCCTCAGGGGCCTTCGGGTTCTTGACGTTGGGGAACCCACCGTACTTACAGTGCTCTCTTCGATTAACGGAATCGGGGGCATCACCCGTGTCGTAGAAAAGGACGGCTTCTTCATCGCCGCAGAATCGGGGCATGGACTCAGGGTGATTGACCTCGAATCTCCCCTTCCGGAACAAACAGTGGCCCGGCTGCCGTTACCTCCCGGAGCGGCTGACCTCGCCTTGATGGGCGATTTCGCCGTTGTCGCAGGGGGATCTGGCGGAGTTCACATCGTTGATATTTCCTCTCCAACCGTCCCGGTTCTGATCGCGTCCGTTAGCTTGCCTGACACGGCATACCAGGTCGTCGTTCAGCCCCCCTACGCCTATGTTGCCGCCGGAGAGGCCGGACTCAGAATCCTCGACCTCAGCAATCCTCAAGCCCCCCAGGAGATCGGTCACTGGAGCGAACCAAGAACTCGGTTCACTGACGTTTCCGTCTCCGGAAACACAGCGTATCTTCTTTCTCCCGACGACAACAGGGGCTTCGTCCAGATCGATATTTCAACCCCTTCGGAACCGACCACTATGGGAGGTTGGAAGACTGCGCAGACCATATACGCGAGATCTATCAATGCATTCGGGGAACGGCTTTTCTTCTGTTCCTTCATTTCCGGTATGGGGCCAATCTTAACGGAGTTCGACCCAGATGACCTCAGCACTTTTTTTGGAATCGGAACCCTACCGCTCTTCAACAGCTGTTGGGACCTTGCAATTGTCGGTAGGCGCCTTTTCGTACCCCAATTTGGCTCGATCATGACCTGCGGTTTTTCGAAGGATGGGAAAATTCCGGTTTACGGAGAAGAGCCCTTTCCGGAAATTGCCCGGCGTTTGACTTACGCCGCGGGAAGGCTTCTGGCCCCCTCGTCGGCCGGCGGCTTCCTGGTCTACGACGCCCGGGGTTGTTTCCCATGGAAACCACATGTACCCAATCCGAATCAACCTGAATTCGCCTATTGATCTGCTATTGATCGGTATTGCGCAATCCTTCACAGGCGAGTAGGATGCCCCTCGGGCCGGATTTTCGGCCCTAATTCCTGGATTATTTAGTGGAGGTTTCTGATGCCTAACGGAATCGTGTCCATCCCAACCCCGGTCAACGAGCCGATCAAATCATATGCCCCTGGATCACCTGAAAAGGCGACATTGAAATCCCGCGTCCGGGAGATGTTGGCCGAAGAGATCGAGATTCCGCTGATCATCGGCGGCAAAGAAGTCCGCACCGGCAACACGGCCAAAGCGGTCTGCCCCCATGATCACAATCATGTGCTGGGCACCTACCACAAGGCCGGCGAAAAAGAAGTGCAAATGGCGATTGACGCTTCACAAGCCGCCTGGGGCGAGTGGTCTGAAATGCCCTGGGAGCACCGTTCTGCGGTGATGCTCCGTGCGGCGGAACTGCTCACGGGTCCCTGGCGGGACACGATGAACGCCGCCTGTATGCTCAACCAATCCAAGACCGTTTTTCAGGCAGAAATCGACGCCGCCTGCGAGTTGATCGACTTCTTCCGTTTCAATCCCCACTACATGCGTTTTCTCTTCGAACAACAACCCGCCAGCGGCGATGGCCACTGGAACTACGTCGAGTATCGGGCCCTCGAGGGCTTCGTCTTCGCGGTGACGCCCTTCAACTTCGCATCGATCGCCGGCAATCTGCAGACCGCCCCGGCGTTGATGGGCAACACGGTTCTGTGGAAGCCGGCATCTTCCGCCGTTTTCACCGGCCACTACCTGATGAAGTTGTTCGAGGCCGCGGGTTTCCCCCCGGGCGTCATCAACTTCATCCCAGGGTCCGGCGGGCAGGTCGGCAACCCTGTGATGTCCAGCCCCCTTCTCGCCGGTGTGCACTTCACCGGATCGACCCCGGTCTTTCAGGGAATGTGGAAGAATGTCGGCGCCAACATCGAGTCGTACAAGACCTACCCGCGCATCGTCGGCGAGACCGGCGGCAAGGACTTCGTCTTCGCCCACCCGTCAGCGGATTCCGAGGCCCTGGCGACTGCCCTGGTTCGCGGCGCCTTCGAGTACCAGGGTCAGAAGTGTTCGGCTGCCTCTCGTGCATACATCCCGTCGAGCCTATGGCCTGCGGTCAAGGATGGCCTGCTCTCCCAGGTAGGCGAGATCAAAATGGGCGACCCGATGGACTTCAGGAACTTCATGGGCGCGGTCATCGACGGACCCGCATTCACAACCATCACCGGCTACATCCAGCACGCCAAGGATGCGTCTGATGCCTCGATCCTGTGCGGCGGCGAGGGGGACGACTCCGAAGGCTACTTCATCCAGCCGACGGTCGTTCTGACCACGAACCCACGATTCAAGCTGATGGAAGAGGAAATCTTCGGACCTGTCCTGACCATCTACGTCTACGATGATGGTGACCTCGACGAGACCCTCGAACTCTGTGACACGACTTCGATCTACGCCCTGACCGGCGCGATCTTCTCCGAAGATCGGGGCGC
>CBDTUG010000056.1:0-7641 GCA_965363555.1 uncultured Thermoanaerobaculia bacterium | reverse complement strand
GGGGGCGTATTGACACCGCCGGTGACCGAGGTGCCTCCGCCCCAGGGCACAATGCGGACCCCGCTGTTCTTACAGGCGTTCAGAATCCCGATGACCTCATCGGTATCCACCGGACGCACAACAGCGTCAGGAATAGCGGGAGCCGTCCCGGACCGTAGGCGGATGATATCGATCAGGCCCTGGCCTCGGGCGTGGGAAAGGCGGTCCCGGCTATCGGTGCAGATTTCTCCGGGCACTGACGGCAGGGAACGGGAGCTGATTTGGGGGATCGAAAGATCGGCATCACCGAGGGCTGGCCCCGGCGCCCCGACGTTATCGTGAAGCCACTGGATCAACTGAGGCGAAGGTTTGAAATTTTCTCCCTCGAACCCCCAACCACCAAGGCGACGAGTGCGATCGGCTGGTGTCTTCATAGTTGTTTCAGTATAGCGGTTTTCCCTGGGAATTACCGCAATGCGGCAAAAATGCCGCGATGCGGTATAATCGAATCATGACGAATGCCGTCGCCCTCTGCGATCCTCTGGTCTTGACCGCTTATCACGAGGCGGGGCACGCGGTGATGGCCCATCTCTGCGGCCAAATCGTCACGACAGTGGAGATCGTCGGCGATGAGGAGCACACCGGCAGCGTTTCTTGCCTTCGTTTCCTCGAGGAACCCCGCTGGGGACTCAACAAGCACATGCCGTCAGCCGCAATCGAGGCCCGAATCCTCTGTCTGGTCGCCGGCATCGCCGCCGAGATCATCTTCACTGGGGACAGTTCGTGGCGAGAGCCCGAGGACGACCTCGACGAGGCAGTTCGTTTGGCCCTCCGGATCGTTGGGTCCTGTGACCGGGTCCTGTCATTTTTACAGGAGGCCCGAGAGCATGCCGTCGATCTATTGCGCCGTCATTGGGAAGCGGTCGAGGCCCTGGCCGCCATGCTCCTGATCCACAGGCGTCTCTCGAGGGATCAGATACGAGATGTAGTGGCGGCGTGGCTCGAGCCGGAATCCGTCTTGCCCGAACGGGTGGCATGACGTAGGAGTTCTCAGCAATCAGCTTTGTCCTGCGGTTGGATCAGTCTCACAGTGGACGTCTTGGTGGCAAGATGACGTTGGCGACGAGTAGTCCGGTGACAAGGGCCGAGGCCACGACCGCAGCAGTGACGGCGGTTTCGATGCCCAACAGAGTCTCGCGTTCCATCAAAGACATCAGGGAACGGTAGCCGACGGCGCCAGGAACCAGGAGCATGATGCCCGGCACCGAAACGACGGCTGATGGACGACTCAAGAACCGCGCAAAGGCGTTGCCGGCCACACCCACCAGGGCCCCACCAACGAAGGTGCCCAATTCCGGCCCTAGAAAAATTCCGCCGAACCGAGCGCCGTAGAAACCGATCAGGCCGGCCGCCGTGATCCATGGTGTGTCCCGGGGATGGGCTCGAAAGAGGATGACCAGGGCGAACGCGACAGCAACGATGGCCACCGGCTCGCTCCACGGGGGCAGCAATATTGGGGTCATAGCCTGGGGTTCCGGCAAGAAGAATGCCGTTCGCGAACCTAAAGAGACACCGAAGCCGATCAAGAAGAATGTCATGAGGGCGCCGGTCAGCCGGGCTGTACCCGAGGCAAGGTGCTGGGTCGCCAACTCGGCCATGGCAATCGTCAAGGTTAGACCCGGTACGAGGATGATCAGTCCGGACAGGGTTACAACCGGTGCTGAACAGCCGAAAAAGGACGCCGCCACTGACGCGGTGATCGAGATGACCAGGGCCGCAAAAACCTCGAACACCCGCCGGGCATCCGGCCACCGAATGACGAGGATCTCAAGCAATCCCAGGGCAAGTCCTGCCACGCCGGCGGCAAAGAGGTCGCGGACGCCACCTCCGAAGAACCGGGCCGCTCCCGCCGACCCGACGGCAAAAGCGAGGATCGTGGCGATCGGTCCCCAGCGATCCGGCGCCGACATCACCTCGCGAATCTGTTTCTCGGCGGCTTCCAAACCCAGACGGCCATTGGCGACCGCATCAGCCAATCGGTCGAGGCGGCTCAGCTTCTCCAGGTTGTGGCTGCCCGGAGATACACGCTCCAGCGCGGTTTTCTGGTTCTTCCCTGAGCCGATGCGGGCGAAGATTGCCGTAGGCATGACAAAGAAATCACCCTCGATGCCCAGGTGATGACACAAACGTCCCAGTGCGTCTTCGAGCCGATGGGCGGGGCTTCCGAATTGGTGAAGACCCCGAGCCAGGCGAAGCAGGAAGGCTTCAGCGGCGGCAGTTGAACGAATCTCGGTCATGGTGGCAGTGTATACCTGAAAGAACGCCCAACGCTCAATGTTCAACGTCGAATTGCTTGTACCCAGCGGGATCCAGTAATCTTGGGCGGTGAGAATCATCATTGGTTTGGGCGGCAACCTCGGTGAGGTACAGGCGGCTTTCGATCAGGCGGTGGAAGCGCTGGGGGAGAACGGTGGATTAGCTGTCCTCGGTCGATCCTCGCTGTATCGTTCCGTCGCTGTCGGCCCCGAACAGCCGCCCTACCTCAATGCCGCGATCATGGTCGCCATCAAGAGCTCAGCCCGGAATTTCCTCAGCCTCTGCCACCGTATCGAAGCGGCTGCGGGCAGAGATCGAAAGAAGGAGAGCTGTTGGGGGCCACGCACCCTGGATCTTGACCTGTTGATCAGCGATACCGTGGTTTGTCGGGGTCCCATCCTCGATATACCCCACCCGCGATTTGCCGAAAGGGCCTTCGCCCTCATCCCCGCGGCCGAGATCGCACCGGAGTGGGTCCATCCCCTCGAAGGCCGAACCCTGGCCGATTTGGCAAAACGGTCCCTGGTGAAGGACATGGGCGCCGTTGAGTTGCTTGGGGATTGGTAAAGAAGCCGGAATCCAAGAGGGCCAACAACCTCGAATCGGGGCGTGCCGTCCTTGATGTTGTCCTGCAGGACCCTCCCGTTTTAGACAATGATGCGGTCAACGTCAAGGGGGGCAACCCTCGGCGAGTGCGTTAGCAACCGCATCTCGGCCAATGCCGTAGGCCGCCGAGGTCATTTTCCGGAGGGGCGGTCCTCCTTTCGGTCTGAGAAATGCTGTCCCTCCGAGAAATGGCCGAGCGGGACCGCGAAGCGGGCCCGAAGGCCGGGCTTTGAATCAAGGAGACCGCGACCGCGACGGCGACTGCATCCGTGACCGCGTCAGTGAACCAGGACGAGAAACCTGACGGAATGATGGCTCAATAAACGAATGAACTCACAAACATCGTCCGAGAACGATGAGGCCTCTACTTCTTTCGGGCCCATTCTCGGACCCCTTTCCAGCCTCTAGGGAATGCACGGCGTTTTAGCTCGTGAGCGGCTCGCATACGTTCCTGGGGGGTCATGGCGACCTGTTGTTCGACATCCCACTCGGCCGCTTCTTCGAAAGATCGCGATTTATGAACAATGCGTTCCATCGTTCTTATCGTAGGGCGAGCGCCCAACAGGGTCAATAGCCCCGAGGCTCGTGCCCCAAACCAAGAACGCCCCTCTCGGACTGGACGTGCCATGTGCAGTTTTTCCCCAAGGCAGCCCTTCCGGAAGAAACGACCTTGCGGGAAAGGCTACACTTGGCAATCCACGGGGGCCTCGCAAGCAACCGAGTCTCGGCCAGCGCCGAAGGCCGGGGTTGGAATCCGGGGGCTGGGGATGAAATCTCCAGAGAACCCCGCCGTCATTCCTTCCGCAGCAAACCTCCCAGCATCCGCCTTGCTGTCTGACACTGGTGAGAACGTCGGGCTAAACCACCGGCCGCGAACCCGGCTTTGCCACGGGCACTCCCTCCGCACAGCGGGGACAATCCTCGGGCTGCCAAGTGGGAAAATCAACCGCCAACAGGGCGTGGTAGGGCGTGTCGTCAAAGGGGGCGGATTCTCCCGTCCGATTGACGATCGATCCGACGCCGATGACCCGACCGCCATACTCGTGAAGCACATCCATGACCTCGCGAGTGCTCTTGCCCGTTGTGACAACGTCTTCAATGATGACAACGGTCTGACCCTCGGCCAGGCCGAAGCCTCGGCGGAGCGTCATACGACCGTCGATTCTCTCGGTGAAAATAAAGGGCCGGTCGAGGGCGCGGGCCACTTCGTGACCGATGATCAGGCCACCCATCGCCGGACCGACGACGACATCGGGAACCAGGCCTGAGCCTTCCAGCGCCGAAGCCAACAGGTTTCCGGCGGTCTCTGCGCGGCGGGGATGGGCGAGGTAGAGCGCACACTGCATGTAGTCGGCGGAGTGCAGACCTGAGGAGAGGAGAAAGTGTCCCTTCTGGTGGGCCCCACAGGCAGTGAAGTCCTTCAATAGAAGCGCCGTCATGGCCCGTCTCCTTCCCGTTTCAACTCATACGTCTGGAGTTTCTTGTAGAGATTGGACCGCGGCGTATCGATGGCCCGGGCGGTAGCGGCAACGTTCCAGCGATTGAGCTCGAGGTGGTGACGGATGTAGGCACGTTCCGAAGCCCGCTGGAACTCGGCCAGGTTTGTTATGGACAGCAGATCGTCCGCGGCCGAGGCCGGTTGTCCTCGTTGGGGCAGGTCGACTGAGTCAATCGTATCCTGGATCTCCATGATGACTGCTCTTTCCACGACGTTTTTCAATTCGCGCACATTGCCGGGCCATGGCAGCCGTTGAAGGTCCGCCAAAGCCTTGGGGCTCCTGGTCTTGGGCCGCCGGTTGTACTCCTCACAGAACGCAGCTGTCAGGTGTTCGACCAGTTCCTGAATGTCTTCGGGGTGTTCGCGCAGAGGCGGCGTCCTCAAGACGATGACTGCCAGGCGGTAGTAGAGGTCCTCCCGAAAACGTCCGCCGGCAACCTCGTCCTCAAGGTTCTTGTTGGTAGCGGCAATGACCCGGACGTCTACCGTCAACGGCTTGCCGGCGCCGATCGGCTCGACCTCGCCGTCCTGAAGCACTCGCAAGACCTTGGCCTGAGTCCTCAGGCTCATGTCCCCGACCTCGTCGAGAAAAATCGTACCGCTGTCAGCCTGGACGAATTTGCCCGCCTGCCTCCGGTGTGCGCCCGTGAAGGAGCCCTTTTCGTGGCCGAAGAGCTCCGACTCGATCAACTCTTCGGGGATGGCCGCACAGTTGACCCGGATAAACGGCCTGCGGGCACGGTCGGAGAGCCGATGGAGACGCCGAGTCACCAACTCCTTGCCGGTGCCCGACTCGCCCAGAACCAGAACTGTTGCTCGCGACGGCGCCACGCGGGCAATTTCTTCCCGCAACCGGTTGAGAGCCATGCTGGTTCCCAAAAGGACAGGCACTTCGTTCGACGGCTCCAATTCTCGGGCGACCCGCCCCTGGGCGACAGCGCCCTTGACTGCCAACAACAGCTCTGACCGGTCCGGCGGTTTGGTCAGAAACGCTGTAGCGCCGGCTTCGAGACACTGCCGGGAGGTAAAGGCATCACCATGTCCGGTCAGTATGACGACAGGGGTCTCGAGCCCGCGCCGCCTGAGATTGTCCAGCAGGCCCAAGCCATCCATGCCGGGCATCTTCAAGTCCAACAGAACGGCGTCTTGGGGTCGCTGGTCCAGCCGATCCAGGGCCTGAAAGGCGTCCGAGACCGTTTCGACGGTCAATCCCTCTCCAGACAAGGTTCTCTCAAGCGCCGCCCGTACAGCGGCATCATCGTCAACAATCAGAATGCGTCCGTCCATTCGGCCATGGTAGCCCAATCCAGACAGGGTTCGATGACCTTTCTATTCGCCGTCCGGAGTGAACATTTTGACCCCACGTCCAAGATTTGGTGTCCGGGGCGCTCCAAAGCCAACCGGAATTTGGTTTCGCTGATGTCCAAAATCCCATCTCGGCGGGACGTGCCAATGCAGGCTTTTTCCTCAGGCAGCCCTGCCGACTATTCCGATGTCGCTGAAAACGCCTGCGTTGGCAATCCACGGCGGTCGCGCTTGCGCGACCCAGAAGGCCGGGGTTTGAAATCACCGGTTGGTCTTGGTGCGCTCTTGAAAATTCCGGGCTTCCAGCCCCGGCCTTCGAGCACGCCTTGCGGCGCACTCGCTCGGCCAGTTTCACGAGGGGCAACATTTCCTAGAACCAGAGAAGAGTCGCCCCTCGTGAAACCGCCCTCGGCGGCCTACGACGTTGCTCCGACATGCTGATTGCTGACGCGCTCGCCGAGGGATGCCAGGTAAGGCATTCTTCGCATCGGCTTCGTTGGCCAAAGAGCGCGTGATGAAGAAGGCCATACCTGGCACGCCCCGTTTGACGGTTATTGCCGGTGACTGATGAACTCAAGGACTCCAAGCGTCGCCAGTACCGTCCTCAAAGCCATCTTCGAAGATCAGCGTTGGATCACCGATTTCCTGGATGCACCACGGCGTATGAGATTCGCGAAGGTTCTCGATGAAGGTAATGACACGAGAGTGGAACTCAATCAGGTTTGACCCACAATTGGCGCCACCGGAGGCCGTCGGAACGTGGCAGTAGCTCATCATTGTCCCTTTGCCTCCTGTCGCAGTGGGGCAGCTGACGGCACCGCTGAAGCAGCCGCCCTGGTTGCCGTAACATTCGTCGATCACCGGGTCATAACAATGGGTGTGGCGTGAGCCGAAGTTGTGGCCCAATTCGTGGGCGCCGACGCGAACGTTGGAATCCATTCCGACCCAGGTGGCCTTGAAGGCTTGGAAAACCGAGTAACCACCACCGCTAGACTGGTTCTCACAGTAACCGTCTAGCCAGGCGATCCCAGAGGACGAGGAGTCCGACGAGGATTTTCCGGACAACAGTTGGGCGAAGACCCGGTCAACCCCGCCGTTGTTCGCCGCCCATTCGGCGCCGAACTCATCAAGCTGGATGCCGGTGGCCGGATATTGAACGCATGAATGCCCAGAGGGGCAATCACCATCGCTGTGGCATACGCTCATGATGTAAGACCCCGTCGTTGTATTCCGGCACTGACCGTTGTCATACGGATCCGCGTCGAAGGGGGGACCCCCGGTACGGAGGTACGTCGTACCCACCAAAAGGCTCAGGGACAGATCCCGCTCATACATGACGTTGGATTCGTTGATGTAGTCGGCGATCCAGGTCGTGGCGCTGGCCGTGTTGTCGGCAAAACGATAGTGGAGCCACTCCATGTCGCTGTCGAAGGCGATCACCGCCGAATAGAGGGGGTCGGCGGTGACGGTTTTGGGCGCCTGCGGGAATGTGGCGGTGGGCGAGAATTCCTCGGCCGTGAGATCGGGGGGAAGCCGATCGGTTCCGCAACCGTACTCCAGCAGGGGTGAACCTGGAGGTCTGAGTGCCGCCGAAGTGCCGAGTCGGTGTGGTTTCATCTGGCCTGGAGCAGGTTCGACGATTGTGTTGACGGACTGGTAGCTCCGCACAACACCACGAAAGTGACCGGTTCTCGAATCGACCGACAATGCGATGCCGATCTTCGGATCCCAAGAGGAGGACCCCCGGAAGTAGAGCCTGTCGGAGCGCGCGACATCGTGTTCTCCCTGTTGATCGACGACGATGACCCGTGCGTCCTCGGCATAGATTTCGACGCGTTTCAGGGTCACCTGGTGGCGTACACCGGGCTCAACAGGAAATTGAGTGACGGTGATCGACTGACCGATCTCGGTGGACCGGAGGATCTCGCCGAAGGCGG
>CBDTUG010000055.1:0-7654 GCA_965363555.1 uncultured Thermoanaerobaculia bacterium | reverse complement strand
CGAGGTTGATGTCGCGGCCCCGCATGGCCCCCACCGACAGGAAAAATGCCTCGAACCCCTGTTCCCGAAGGTCCCTGAGCCCGAAATCACGAGTAATGGGTGTGTTCGTCAAAAAGGTGACGCCGAGCTTTTCGATGGCGGCAATTTCCCGGTCTATGACCCCTCGGGGCAGCCGGTACTCGGGAATTCCGTATCGCAGCATGCCGCCCAGTTGAGGCAGGGCTTCGAAGACGGTGACGCTATAGCCCATCAGCGCCAGATCGTGAGCGCATCCCAAGCCGGCGGGGCCGCTGCCGATCACAGCCACCCGGTGGTGGGGCTCACCTTCGAGGGATTCCTCGTTGCTTAACTGATCCATGTGCCAGGGCCGCCGGCAGCCGGATTCGTTCGTTTCAGCTCCGGTGTCGGACTGCGGTTCACCTGCCAGAAGTTTGAAGAAATCGGGTCGTGCCGATTCGGCCCCAAACTGTTCGGTGACGAACCTTTTGAGTGGCCGAATCGTAACCGCTTCATCAACCCATGCTCGTCGACACGCGTCCTCACACGGCGCGGAGCACACCCGGCCACACACTGAGGCGAGCGGGTTCGGTGAGCGTGCAATCAGAAAGGCCTCTTCCAGGCGCCCCTCTGCGATCAGCTGCACATAACGCCCGGAGTCAGTGTGGACCGGGCAGGCCTCCATGCACGGCACGTTGCTCCGATACCAGGAAAGCTCGTTGAAGCGGGCTGGGTAGCGTGGGTGATCAGCGGAGGCGCCACTCATCGAAAGGGCTCGTTTCTTTCATCAACGTAGTTGCCGAGGTCTCTGCACATATTCCTCCCAAACCCCCCGATTCGGATTTCTAAACTGGAATTACAATACTGAAATACCGGAATGGGGTCAAGGTATCCTTGCACAGTCCGGGTGAGCTGTTCCTGGTCCGCAGAACAGACACCACACAGTAATTTGGAGAAACACCGATGCCATGTGCTCTCAAGATTTCGGAAGCCGCCTCGTTAGCTATGCATGCGCTGGGCTACCTCGCCAACCGTGAAGACCATCCGGTGACCGTTCGTGAGATTGCATCCCGCTTTGAAATATCCGAGGCGCATCTCTCCAAGGTGCTTCAGCGCCTGGTCAAGGTCGGATTGCTTCGATCGATACGCGGACCGAAGGGTGGTTTCTTGCTGACCCGAGACCCCGGGGTGATCTCCCTCCTTGAAATCTACGAGGCCGTCGAAGGAACCATCGAGCCCAGCCAATGCCTTCTCGGCGCCTCAATCTGCGATGGCGAGAGTTGCATCCTCGGAAAGATCGTGCTCGAGGCCAACCAAATGCTGCGCAAGCGTTTGGATGAAACTTCCCTGATCGAAGTCAGTGAGATCGTCAGCCCGGAACTTGATCGACATTGTGGTTCATGAGGGAGGCCAAGGTGGACCTCTGCCGGTAGACATCGACGGAAAATTGGGCCGCCAGTAGGTCGAGGCCTTTTCTCCAAAAACCCGCTATCATTATTGACCATGAAGAGACATTGGCCCGATATGTCATTCGAAATGTTGGTGTCCAGGCGTGCGCGGATGCACTACGGGTTGTCCGACAGCCTGTTCGCCCTGGACGGCAACGTCATTCTGGCTGATCTGCGGGCTGCTCGAGTGGCGGCTTCAGTAATCAATTCCATCCGCCGGGTGTCTGGAGATGCCGACCGGTCGGTCAGTGCTTCCGACATCAACGCTGCAGGTCTGTTGCACGAGGTTATGCATCATGTGATCGGTATTTACCGCGAGAAGGTCGACCCTGATGTCTTTGCCCGCGCCCTGAAGGAGTTGGAGATTGACCTCGGGGTCACGGCTGTTGAAACGACCCTGGAGGCCTTTGTCGAGGCTTTCCCACCTCGTGCCGTTCGGGATGACGAGATCTTGCCCCTCGATTATCTGGAGGGTGCGACCGGCGGTTTGGCCAACCGACAGGTGGTGGTCGAAGAATTGATCCTCCTGTGGCTGGCCAATAACAACCCAGCCCTTGAGCCATTGCGGGACCTGTTTGACGATGCCGAGTTGGTCCGGACAACCGCCTATTCGGCCTTGGTCAACCGCCTTCAGGCGTTCTTCAAGGGCCGACCGGGCCTCGAGCCCGGAGGGCCGACCTTGATTGACCTCCTGCGTGAGCCCGTTGCGGCCTCGCCTCATTCGCTCAAGCAGCAATTGCACTTCATTCGAAACCGTTGGGGTGTGTGGGTGGAAGGCATCCTGGTCCGCCTGCTCGGGGGCATGGATTTCCTCGCCGAAGAACATCGTCCGGTCTTTCCGCCGGGCCCGGGGCCTATTTTGGCGCCGACCTACGAAGACTGGTCTGACGAGGAATTCGAGGCCTTCAGTGCCGACCTCGAGTGGATGCCGAGGGTCGTCCTGATCGCCAAGAACACCTACGTGTGGTTGACACAATTGTCCCAGGAATTCGAAAAGGAGATCACACGACTGGACCAGATTCCTGACGAGGCCCTGGATCGCCTGCACAGTCAAGGCGTCACCGGCCTGTGGCTGATCGGCCTGTGGGAACGCAGCCGTGCTTCAGAGACGATCAAGCGTTGGATGGGCGATGAAGATGCGGTGGCCTCGGCTTATTCTCTGCACGACTACGTCGTTGCTGCCGACCTCGGCGGTCAGAAGGCCTTCGACGACCTCAAGGCTCGAGCCTGGGAGCGGGGGGTTCGAATGACGACCGACATGGTGCCCAACCATGTCGGAATCGACGGCCGGTGGGTGATCGACCACCCGGACTGGTTCATCGGCCTGCCCGACTGCCCCTATCCCGACTACAGATTCACCGGCGCCGACCTCTGTGCCGACGAAAGGGTTGGGATCTACTTGGAAGACGGGTATTGGGATAAGAGCGATGCCGCGGTGGTCTTCAAGAGGGTGGATCACTGGACCGGTGAAGCGCGCTACATCTACCACGGTAACGACGGCACTTCGATGCCTTGGAACGACACGGCGCAGTTGGACTATCGCAAGCCCGAGGTGCGGGAGGCCGTGATCCAGACGATCCTCCACGTCGCGCGTCTGTCTCCAATCATCCGGTTCGATGCGGCGATGACCCTGACCCGGAAGAATTTCCAACGTCTATGGTTTCCGGAACCCGGGACCGGCGGTGACATCCCGTCGCGATCCGGATTCGGCATCAATCGTCGCGATTTCGAGCAACTGATGCCCGAGGAGTTCTGGAGGGAGGTCGTCGATCGAGTCAGTGTCGAGGCTCCCGATACCCTTTTGCTGGCCGAGGCCTTCTGGATGCTCGAGGGCTACTTCGTGCGAACGCTCGGCATGCACCGGGTCTACAACTCGGCCTTCATGAACATGTTGCGAGACGAGGCCAACGACGAGTACCGGAAACTGATTCGAAACACCCTAGAGTATGACCCGCGAATTCTCTCCCGGTACGTCAATTTCATGTCCAACCCCGATGAGGAGACTGCCGAAGAGCAATTTGGCCGAGGCGACAAGTATTTCGGGATCTGCACGATGATGGCGACCCTGCCGGGCCTGCCGATGTTCGGCCACGGTCAGATCGAGGGCTATCGAGAGAAATACGGCATGGAGTTTCGCACGCCTCGATGGGACGAAAAGCCGGACGAGGGCCTGGGCCAAAGGCACGAACACCAGATTTTTCCGCTCTTGCGGCGACGACGTCTCTTTTCCGGCGTCGAGCAGTTCAGAATGTATGACCTCATCACCGGAGACGGGGGATTGGACGAAAATGTCTTCGCCTATTCCAACGAGTTCGACGGTCAACGAAGTCTGGTTGTTTACCACAATAGGTTTGGGGACACGGCGGGATGGATTGACCAAGCAGCGCCGATGCTCGAGCCCTGGCATCAGGGAGACCACGGCCCGGCCTACCACAGGCTTGGGCAGGACCTGGGACTGACGGACAGCCTCAACACCTTCGTCGTCTTTCGGGATCTCATCAGCGGCCTGGAGTTCATCCGGCCCTCCCGTCAGATTCGGGAACATGGTCTGTTTGTACAACTCAACGCATACCAGTTGCATGTTTTCTGGCAGTTCCGGGAAGTGGTCGATGAAGAGGGACTCTCCTGGGGACCGCTGGTCGATGACCTGCAGGGGCGAGGGGTGGCCGACGTCGATGTTGCGCGTCGCCAACTGGAATTGGCGTCGGTGCTTGGCCCCTGGCAGACCCTTGTCGAGGAGTTGGCTGAAGGGCCCGAGGTAGGCGAGGCCCTGGAAAAAGCACTCTTAACCTTTGTTGTCGCCGCCAGGCGTTTTTCCGATGCCGAGGGACCGGCGGCCGATGCGGTCTTTGACGCCCTGTCCCGGATTGAGTCGGTGGTTTCGATAGAGGTTGATGCTGAGGATGAGGATGACGACAGAGCTCAGTGGCGGCCTCTGGTCTTGGCCACATGGGCGGCTGCCGGTGTCTTGCAGGGTCTCGGGGGCGAAACAGGGCCCACGGCCGCAGATCGATGGGTCGATTGGTTATTGGGTCTGTCGTTGACTGAGGTCATTCTCGAGCGTGGGGGCGAGAATCAGCAGGCCCAGGACTGCGGCTTGATCGTCGCCCTGCTCTTGGCCATCGAACAGCAGTGGCCGACCGTATTTTCCCAGGACCTCGGTTTCGACCAGATCTTCGATGATCTCCTGGCCGACGAGACCGTGGCACAATTTCTCGGTGTCAATCAATGGCAGGACACGCTCTGGATTCGCTCTGAATGCCTTGAGGCGGCTCTGCCGTGGTTCGATTTGGTGGTTGGGCTGGGTGTCGATCCCAGGACTGAGGCCGTTGCCCGACGTTTTCTCGCCGAACTTCAAGGGGCCGCCGCCGAGGCCGGCTACCGTGTCGATCGTTTGCTTGAAGCCTTGAGAACAGTTCCCCGAAACGGTGGCGCGTGACACGACGCCTGGTCTGCAGAACCCTGGTGGCTGCAGTCTTCCTGGCTACCGTGGCATGCGGTCGACCTCAGGCGGAGCCGATGCCTCTGGAAATCCTCCGTACGGATTTTGTTGCTCGTGATCTTCTGACCGATCTACGCGCCGGTACCGAGAATTCTGAGAGTCCGGTCGAGGTCTGGCACTTTGGTCAGGGCTGGTCCCGCCCCGACAGCAAGGGGCGGTGGGCCTTTGGTCAGTCGGCCGAGTTTCAGGTCGTGACCCTGGGAGGTGCGCGACGGTTCTGGATTGAGTGCAAGCCTTATCAAAGGCTGTTACAGGACCAGCGGGTCATCGTGACTCTCGAAGGCACTGCGATTGGGGCTTTCCAAACGGAGAGCAAGAAGTTTCAGTGGTACCAGGTCGATTTTCCCGATTCGCTTGACGAGGGTGTGGTGAACCTGGGGCTTCGGTTCGAGCACACTCGTTCGCCCCAAGAAGCGGGTCATGGTTCGGACACACGGCGGCTGGCTCTCAGGGTCAAACGGTTGGCCCTGGTCCGAAATTCGCTGCCGCCCCCGCCCGAAAAAGGGGCGCTGCCGGTCGTTGTTACACGAGAGGGGTTGCGGGTGGTCCAGGAGGGTCGACTCTTTATCAACCTGTGGTCTGACAGGCCCGTCGATCGAGTGACTTTCAGGATGAAGCCTCAGCTGATCGATGCTCAAACGCCCGAACAGACGGCAGCCGTTGGGGTCTCGGTCGCGCTCAGGGATCCGGAGATGGACGCCGAGTTACATCGGATCGTGGCATTCCCCGGTTCATCCGAGGATGATCTGATGACCCTGGATGCAGGATGGGCCCAGGGGCCACTGCAGCTGGTCGTTGAAACCGGGCCGGACATGATCGAAATCACCGACCTCGTTTCCATGGGCCTCCCTGTCCAGACCCAGCCTCAACTCCGTCCGCCTCCAACGACGACCCCTCCGGATTTGATTATTTTGCTTCTTGATGCCGCCAGGGCCGACCACTGCGGTTCCGCCTATGGCTATCACCGGGATACGACCCCGAGACTGGACGCCCTAGCCCGCGAGGCGCTGGTGTTTCGCAGCGTTTTTGCTCAGGCGCCCTACACCACCTGCTCGGTGTCCACCATGTTCACCGGGGTTGCCTTTGGCTCGCACGGGGTCGTCGGCGGCCGGGACCGCTTGTCCGAGCAGGAGACGACTCTGGCCGAGGCTCTGCGAGATTTTGGCTATCGCACCATCGGTGTGACTGCAACGCCGAACAACTCCGAACGCCTGGGCATGGCGCAGGGCTTCGACCTTTTTGAACAGCTGTGGGAAGGCACAGATTGGATGACGTGGATCGATCCGATGTATGCGGCCCACCGGATCGAGGCACGAGTCGGGGCCCTGGAAAAAGACGAGCCTCTTTTTTTGATGGCACATCTGGTACCGCCTCACGGGCCCTACACGCCACCCGAGGCCTTTCGCCTCTGGTCCGATGAGAATTACGACGGACCGTGCGACGGAACCGACTACTACGTCAGGACCATTCGTGGACATCGAGACAATGTTTCGCCGGAAGACCTGAATGAGCTTGTGGCCCTGTACGATGGCAACCTCCGCTTCTGTGACGCCGCAGTTGAGCGCATCCTGGCGGATCTTGAGGTGCAGGGTCGCCTGGAGCATGCCATCGTCGTCGTGACTGCCGACCACGGGGAGGCGTTCTTCGAGCATGGCCATTTGGACCACAACTCGACGATCTTCGACGAGATGCTGCACGTTCCCTTGATTGTGCGTCTACCGGAGGCATTCGAAACGGAGGGTGTGAACCTTGATCAATTGGCCAGTCTCGAGGATCTGACGCCGACCCTGTTGGGACTGGTCGGAGCGAATTCATCGTCTCGAACAACGGGCGTCGATCTTCTTTCAGGCACGCGGCGTTCAGGTATGTTGCTCAGGACCGCGGAGTCGCATGGTGTATTTGGTTTCCGGTCTGGAAGGTGGAAGTTGATCGCCGACCGGCAGGGCCGCCTTGCCAAGCTCTTTGACCTCGAGGCCGACGAAGACGAGCGGACCAATGTGATCCTTCGATATCCAGGTGTGGTATCGGCCATGGCCGCCCGTTGGGCCCGGGCCGAAAGCCTGCTCCCGCCACAGCTCGAGATCGTCGACGCCGGCATGACCGACCAGGAAAGAGACATGCTGCGTCAGTTGGGTTACCTGGACTCGGAGCCTGAGGTGCAGAGGCCAGTGACGTCGCGAGGATCTGGAGAGTAGCGGGGGCCTCTGCCCCTCAGGCTCCGAGTGAGGATGAGCTGAGCGCATCGCGCTCCTACCGCAAATCCTCCCTGACCGGATGAAAGGCATCCAGTACTCGGCATCGGGTGACTGACCGGCCTGAATGGATCGCCCCCGAGGCGATGATGGCGACTTCACCGGCTTGCAATCGTGAGGTTTCACCGTCGATTGTCAGTTCGAATTGGCCCTCGATCACTGTCGTGATCTGCTCGTGGGGGTGACTGTGTTCGGGGAGGTCGATGCCAGGTTCGAAAACCCACGAAGCCAGTGTCATGGTATCTGAGTGGACCAGGCGGACCTCGGTTCCCGGAAGGAGGTGCCGGGGTTCAAGGGCTGATCGTGAGTATATCGAGGATTGCATTGCTGTCCCCTTTCAGAAGATGATTGTACCCTTCGGCTCCACTGCTTGACAGTCGCCATAGACCTGTTTATATTCACTGTCCCAACGGATTGAGTTGGGAGGTTAGCTCAGCTGGTTAGAGCACCTGGTT
>CBDTUG010000054.1:0-7664 GCA_965363555.1 uncultured Thermoanaerobaculia bacterium | reverse complement strand
CCCAAGCTCAGGCCGTTGACCAGAAGCTCAAAAAGGTAGTCGCCGGGTCGTGTGAGCCGTGTGCTGACCGGACGGAAGGAGTGGCTGTGCCGAATCTGCAGGTCTTTCCCGAGTTCGACCTTCGTCGTGCGCCACTTGAAGACCTTGCGGTTGGTCTTGCCGCTGGCGCCTGGGGAGTGGAGCGCGTAGTCGATCACCAGATTCTGCTGTTGATCGCGGGTGCTTCGCAGGCTGAGTTCGAGCCGCACTGTATCTCCGATCGTGGCCTGTTCCGGTCCGGTGAAGCTGATGATCTCAACCTCTGGAGGGCCGAAACCGAGCAGTTCGAGAGCACCGGGGTGACCCTGTTTGATCAGACTTCTCAAGGCGTGGCGGACCAGCCGCTTTCGGTCCTTTGAAGCACCTTTCAGCCAACGTCTGCAGATATCGACTACGACGTCGGGGTTGTCCTTGGCGATGTCGTTGAGATTGTTGGCCACCGAACGTCTGACGTACTCCTCGGGATCGTCGCGGAGTTTTTCCAAAAGAGGCAAGAGTGGCGTGGGATCCTCGACCAGGAAGTGCAGGCGTTGGCCCCATGGAAGGCGCGGTCGGCTGCCTTCACTTACCAGACGTCGAACGTGCTGATCTTCGTCCTCGGCCCACTCGCTCAGGAGGTCCAAGGTGCGCCCGGGATACTTCAGAAGGTAGGGGCGAATGGCGAATTCGGCGCTGAAACGGCGGGTCAGTTCGTAGAGGGCCGGCAATGAAATGTCGGGGTCGTCAACTCCGTGATCTTCGACAAACTGGCAGAGGGGCCAGACGACGAAGGCCGCAGTCACGGCTCGGTCGCTGGTCAAGGGAGGCGGCAGGGCGCGCAGAATGTGGGCGACGGCGGCCCCGTAGTCCGCATCGAGATGCCGCCGCAACACTGCGGAAAGATGGCGCACGCGGTCCTTGAGTTCCAGGGCTTCGAGTCCGTCCAGGGCATCGGCCATCAAGGCATCAACATCAAGTGGGCCGGCAGCCTGCAACGCCTCCGCAAGTTGGCGCACGGTTTCTTCGCGAAACATATTTTTGAATGGTTCAGCCATGCTTGTGCCTCGGCGTGATGTTACATCGGTCTGGACTCAAAGGGGGCCGCTGTCAGCGGCTGATGTTTGACACAACCTCGCCATCGATGATGACGCCGACACAGTGGGTCGAGTACTCAAGGGGGTCTCCGTCATAGAGGGCGATGTCTCCGTCCTTGCCCAGCTCAAGAGAGCCTACCCGGTCGTCGATACCCAGTATCCGGGCTGCCTCGATCGTGATGCTTGCCAGGGCGTTGGTGAAACCCAGCCCGTGGCCCGCTGCGACCGCGGCTTCGAAGAGAATCACCCGCGTCTTGGGCACGTAGGACTCGTAGCCACTTTGGATGGCGAAAGGGATGCCCGCCTCGTGCAAGAGCGAAGCGGTCTCCATGCTCGCGTTCTCCGTCTCTCCATATGCACGCATCATCGTCGGGTGGAGCAGCACGGGGATTCCTGCGCTCTTGATCTGCGGAAGAAGCAGATGGGCCTCGGAGGCGCCGTCCAACCAGAGTCGAACGCCGAACTCGTCAGCCAACCGCATGGCGTTGACGATGTCCCGGACCCTGTGGGCGGTTACCATCAAGGCCAGGTCGCCGTCGAGAACCTGGGCCATCGTTTCCACATGAAGGTCGCGGTCAGGTGCGGACACTTCCTCGTCGGTCTCGGAACGCTGTACCGTGTCCCGATACTCTCGAGCCTTGATCAGATCCTGGCGGAGGATCGCCACCGTCTTGGCCCGTGTCGTCATCAGCGAATCACCATTGCGGGAGTTTGATGGGGGAGTGAGGGTCACCGCGACGGCGGTCGCTTTTTGGATCAACGCTTCGTCGACCATACCGTCGGTCTTTACGATCATCGTTTGCCCGGAAAGCGGGGCGCCCGGCCCGTGGCCGGTGTGGATCGTAGTTACGCCGAAGGACCGAACCCAGGCGACCAGCTCTTCCAGTGGGTTGTATGCATCCAGGGCTCTCAACTCCGGCTGTATCGCCTCGGATCTCTCGATCTGATCCTGATCGTGGGGCACGTTGTAGATTCCCGAGAGTCCGACGGTGGTATGTGCATCCACCAGCCCCGGCGTGACAACTGCTGCTTCCAACACGCGGAAACCCTCTGGAATCTGAACTCTGGACGATGGGCCCACCGCGGTGATCTTGCCGTTTTCCACCAAGACAACACCGTCGGTGACGGCCTCGCCGGCCATGGTGTGGATCACCTGACCGCGTACAGCAATCTGAGCTGAGGCGGGGATTGAGGCAATGACGACAGCGACAAGAGCACAGGCGTACCGTAGATGTTTCATGACGCCCCCCCGTGGTCAAAGCAGCAGAAGAAGGGTTCCTGGTCCTTGCCGGCACCCTGACCTCCTTCCGCGTGAAGACGATCGTCAGGGTCGTCGAGGTCAAAGACTTTCTTGCCCTCAACCCATGTCTGAAGGACTCGGCTGTAAACGCTCAGAGGATCTCCGTCCAGGATGATGAAGTCGGCATCCTTGCCCGGGCTCAAGCTGCCGACCCTTTCGTCGAGGTCAAGCATCGCCGCGCCGTTGATCGTCAATGAGGCAAGGGCGTCTCTTCTGGAGAGGCCGCCACGGACGCCCAGAGCTGCAGAGCGAAAAAACAAACGGCTGTCGGTGATCCAATCATCGGTGTGATAGGCCACGAGTGCCCCCGCTTTGGCAAGAACCGCCCCGGTTTCCATTTGCAGCCCGACAGCTTCGTGCTTGCCTCCAGGCGAGTCAATCATGATGACCGAGCAGGGAACGCCTGCGGCCGCGATTTGGTCGGCGACTTTCCAGCCTTCACTGACATGGTGGAGCACGACCTTGAAGTCAAACTCATTGCTGAGACGCAAGACGGTCATGATGTCGTCCGCCCGATGCGTATGATGGTGAACGACCCTTTTCCCTTCGAGCACCTCCACCAGCGTTTCGAGGTCCAGATCTCGCGGAGGGAGCTTAGTTGGGTCGCCTTCGGCAGCTACGATTTTGTCCCGGTACTCCTGAGCCTGGATGAACCGTTGCCGTACCAAAAAGGCCGACTTGCCTCGAGTTCCGGGAAACGGAGGCTTGCGTCGGGAGTTGGTTCCGTTGGCCATCTTTAGGCCGCCGAGCACTTTCAGATGACCGTCTTCGTCCTCTGCGGTGTAGGCCAGTTCCTCGGGCGAATGGATGCCGTCGTCGCCGACCCGGCGCATCTTGAGGTAGATGGTCTGCCCGCTGCTCAAATGACCGGAACCGGGCATCACGTTGAGTGTCGTCAGACCGCCTGCCACCGCACGGCGATATCCGGCGTCGAAGACGTTGACCGCGTCAAGGATGCGCACCCCGGGCTGGATCGGTCCGCTTGAGTCGGCGGCTCGAGACCCACCGATGTGACTGTGGGTGTCGACAAGGCCCGGCATGATCACTTTGCCTGTTGCGTTGATCACTTCGGCGTCTCGCGGAATCTCGATGTCTCCGACCGATCCGACGGCCACTATGAAACCTTCCTCGATCATCAAGGTGCCGGAGGGGATTTCCTCACCTTCGATGGGGATAATGTGGGCCCCGACGAAGGCGATGGCGCCTGCCTGAACTCCGGTCGAACAAAGTAACAATATGAAACCCAAACTCAATAAAATGATACGAAACAACGGTGCTCTCCTATTTCTGGTCAGAAACGACGGATTCTCGAGATCAAGAGGACATGACTCTTATGGAACCGGACATTAGCAGTTCGTATTCCGGGGTGAATTCCTGGTTCGAGACCGGGGTCTCCAGGAATTCCCGACGTGCGACCGGGTCCAAACCACCGGCAGGTTCGTGCAACAACAACAGCTCGGGACGGTGACAGGTTGCACAGAGCGGGACCACCTGCCGTGCCTGGCCCTTATCAAGGCCGAACCTTTCTCGGTGGAATGCGTCTTCCTCTTTATGGGATGCATAGGGAGGATCATGCGAAAACAAAACCACATACTGCTCGCCGTAATTTTTATTCTCATTTTTGCTGTGCCTATCGTGGCCTTCAGCGCTACCGAGACCTCTCACACCGAAAGGTCTTTCCCCGCCACGGCGGGTGGCAGTGTGACGGTCGATGCGTCGTTTCACTCAGTCGAGATCACGGCTAGGCCGGGGTCAACGGTAGACGTCGTCGTTGATCTGGAGTTTTCGGCCTCCGAAAAGAAGGCCAAGCGTCTGCTCGAAGAGTACGAACCGGAATTCAAGGTCAACGGTAACGACATCGTCATCCGCTCCACCCGTGAGAAATCATCCTGGAATTGGGGTTGGAACCAATCCAAGGGGATGATCACTGTTCTGATGCCTCCGGACATGAATTTGGTGGTCGATAACTCCTCGGGTTCAGTGCTTCTCGAGGGAGACTTCGGTGAAGCCGAAGTCAGTGTCGACAACTCGTCAGGCAGCGTAAAAGGGGAGACTGCGATGGCCGTGCTTTCGGTCGACAACTCCTCAGGGCGAACCCACATCGAGGCCCTTCGCCCGCTCGGTACATTTCACGTGGACTGCTCCTCCGGTTCGGTCAAGCTCGAAGGAGGCGCTTTCAAAGCACATGTCGATTCGTCATCGGGTTCGGTTGAACTCTACGACCTGCTCGGTGATGCCACCGTGGATACATCGTCGGGTTCGGTCGAAGCCGTGTGGCAGTCGATTCCACCAGGGGCCGAGGTGCGGATCGATACCTCTTCCGGCGGAGTGCGCCTTGGTTTTCCTGAAGGCACTCAATTCGACGGCGAGATTGACACCTCCTCCGGGGGAATCCATTCAGACTTTCCCGGCGCCAAGGAGAAAAGCAACTACTGGCGGTTTGAAGGCGGGTCCAACGCCGTACAACTATCGGTGGATACCTCTTCCGGGGGTGTGCGGTTGAGCGCCGACGGATAGACCAGAGAGCGCCCAAAATCTAGCTCAGTCCCAGTCCACCGAATCGCCAAACTCGAAGCCGTGGCGGAAAATGAGAGGCGTTTGGTCATACCAGGGAATCCCTCCACTGTGGATTGAGACAAGGCCGAACCCACCTTCCGGAAGAGCTTCCAGATCCATCTGTGTGTCGATGGTTAAACTGACGTCGGTCGCGGGGACCCGATCGGTCCAGGGTAGGTCCGAATAGCCGCGTGTGCGCATGAAGACGAGATCGTCTCCCCATGAATCCTGTTGGTAGGCGACTACGATGCCGCCTCCCCGCCTCAAGGTGACCTTGGGCTGGGAAACATCGCCTTGGCCACCAGAGTCCAGAAAGCTATAACTCCATGTGTCGCCCGCGTCGTCGGAGGTCCAGCATCTCAACCCCGTTGTGGTGCCAGTGTCGTAGGGGTGGACAATGACCACATAATCGCGGAAAGCGGAGATGTCCAGGTCACTTTCGAAGTAGGGCGCGATACCTGATATATCGCTGCCGAGTTCTGGTTTCCAGCGAAAGACCTTGATGTGGTCGTCTTCGTTGCGATAGAGGGCAAACAGGTGTCCGCCGGGGGAACCGGGCTCTTTGCGATCGTTGTTTGCGGTGTGCAGATTCCCGGCTGCGTCCGTGACACCGGGGTCGAGTGGGGTCCACGCCAGGTCTCCGTCTCCGCCGTCCTCGGTAGTGTAATGGTATGTCAGCCTTCCGTCCGAAAGGATAGGGAACAGGTGAAGGCGATTGTTGTTTCCCTCTTGATTTGACGCCAACTCGACCTCGGTGACGTCGGCTGCCGTTTCGTCATATACCTCGAGCCAACCATCCGGGCCGAAGGTAGAGTCCACGGCTCCCGTTGAGGCGACACACCGTCGGATCCTGGCGGATCCTGGACTGCCCCAGGGGATATAGGTCACATAAAAATAGTCACCAACCACGGCGGCGCCGATATCGACAATCGGTACCCCGGAGTTCCAGGAGTAGGTCTCGACCCAGTTGCGCCCTGCATCACTAGAGAAATATACCCGCCAACGATACGACGAGTCTGAATCTTGGAGGGCTATGAAAGCATTCCCTGTGCCGTTGTGACCATCGAGATGGGGATTGGAGGCGTTGCCGATCGTACCGATTGCCGCGCCGTTGATTTTGGCAATGGCCGGCGGTGACTTCCATGAGATACCAAGGGCAAAACGGTTTCCGGTGTCTTCCATTGATCTTACTGTGGCGATGGCGCTCGAAACATCGCCACGGTTCCACGACTCTGCTATTTCGTTCAATCGGAGTTGCAGAGTGGGGTTGTCATTGTCGAAGGTCTCGAACTCGATGTTCGCATTCTGTTGATCGACAGGATTCATCTGGCTGAGAGCCCGCCATTGGGGCTGTGGCTCGGAGACGATTTTGGTGGCTTGTTTGGTTTCTGAGAGGGCCCTCTGAGGGCCTGCGAGGCTGACGCCGGCGGCTGCAAGGAGAAGACAGGAAATGCCTGCCAGCAGTGTGAATTGGAAAGCAGTCTTGGACTTATCGTTGTGTTGATTTCGGCGGTGACGATACATTTTGCCCCCCTTTGGTGATGCCCTGATCATCAGTTGAATCCATCCCCCGTTGGATAAATTCATACCTTCATATTGAAATTCTGCTTCGAGGTTATCACGGATGGTGGGCGGACTATCAATGCAATATTTTTCGATCTCGTCAGAGATCAAAGAAATTGCTATGGGACAATCCCCCCATGACGACGAAGACATTCAACATCGCATCTCACCTGGTCGATATGGCGGGGCGCCAGCCGGAGGCTACGGCGATCATCGTGCCGTGGGGGCGGCACGGCGGAAGCCTGACCTATCAACAACTGGACGAGAGGTCCTCGCGAATTGCCCGTGGTTTGAAGAGTGTCGGCATCGGCCGGGGCGTTCGTGCAGCTTTGATGGTTCAGCCTGGACTGGACCTGTTTGCTTTAGCGTTCGCACTCTTTAAATGCGGAGCCATTCCCGTCCTGATCGATCCCGGTATCGGCATCAAGAACATGAAGAGCTGCCTTGCGCGGGCTCGGCCTCAAGCCTTCATAGGCATCACCAAAGCCCACGTGGCGAGGGTGCTGCTCGGCTGGGGAAAGTCCAGCGTCAACAACCTCGTTACAGTCGGTCCCAGGCTGTTCTGGGGCGGCCGTACGCTCAATCAGATCGAGCGTCTTGGCGCTGACGGACCCCAGGAATCGCCCACGCCGATCTCGGCCTCAGATGAGGAAGCGGCCATAGTTTTTACCTCTGGCAGTACAGGTCCGCCGAAGGGTGTTGTTTATCGGCACGGGAATTTCTCGGCGCAGATCGACGCCCTTCGAGAGGTCTATGGCTTCAGCCCGGGTGAGATCAATCTGCCGACATTCCCGCTCTTCGCACTCTTCGATCCCGCATTGGGCATGACCACGGTGATCCCCGACATGGATCCAACTCATCCCGCGCGCGCCAATCCCGAGAGGATTATCGGGCCGATCAAGGAGTATGGCGTGACGACGATGTTTGGGTCACCGGCGTTGTTGGACACTGTTGGGCGTTGGGGGGCAGCCAACGGCACCAAGATACCTACGATGCGTCGGGTGATCTCCGCGGGCGCGCCGGTGGCGCCTCGTGTGATCGAAAGATTCGCCTCCATGATGGACGAGGGGGGGCAGATTTTCACACCCTACGGCGCTACCGAATGTCTACCGGTCGCCAGTGTGTCCGGCACA
>CBDTUG010000053.1:0-7694 GCA_965363555.1 uncultured Thermoanaerobaculia bacterium | reverse complement strand
ACTCTCCTCTGTGTGTTATTTTCTCTGTGTACTCTGTGTCTCTGTGGTTGCTCTTCTGCAGGGTTCTGGCTCGTGTTTTCGAAGCTCCCTGGGGATTTCTCCTAAAACCTCTTCGTCATCACCAGCCCGTCCTCACCGTCGGCGTAGTAGCCGGGTCTGGTGCCGACGAGGGTGTAACCCATGGTCGAGTACAGCTCCTGTGCTCCGACATTGGAACACCTGACCTCAAGGGAAACCGTCTCCCCTCCCTCTTTTCCGATGTAGGCCTCGGCATTTTCCATCAACAGTCGCGCCAGTCCCTGGCGCCGGAAACCCGGCCGAGTTGCGACCTTCAGGACATGAAGATCAAGGTACTGCCAGGCACAGAAAAGATAGGCTGCCAGGTGGCCTCCGGCATCGACCAGGACTCGGCAGTACCGTTGAGGCGCTTCGATTTCAGCCGAAAAAAAAGGCCCCGGCCATGGGTCGGAGAAACACTCCCTCTCTGCCTGTTCGAGAGCCTTCTCATCTCCCGGTGCGGCAGCCCGTTCCGAAAAACGTTTCACTATCCTACCGGCGGTCCCTCGACGTACAACGGCTCGAGAGCCTCGGAGGCCAGTCCGGTATCAGCCAACCGAATCAGAGCCTCAGCGGCGGACCGGATCGGCGCCACGCGCCTTGCCTCGCCCAAAGACAGTGTCTCCGCTGCGATCCATGGCCCCCGTTCAACCAATCGGGATAGGGGGAGGATTTCCAACTCGGTCGCCGGTTCCGGAGCCTGGCCCTCCCCGAGAGCGAAAGCCCGTGCGTAGACTTCACCTCGTCGGCCCGGCTGGGCGGCCCACACCTCGCCCGGACCTTCGAACCGGGCAGCCTGGACCAGCAGGGAATTGTAGGCCAGGATCCGGCAGCCCACCGCCGCGGCCAGACCCCCTGCGGTCGCCAGCCCAGAGCGGATCCCTGTGAATGAACCCGGCCCCCGACTGACAATGATCTTGGAGAGGTCGGCCCGGGGGATGTCTGCATCCTCGACAAGCAAATCGACCCCGGCCAGCAACAGGCTCGACCTCCGGGATACGCCGCAGAGCCGAACGATCGAGGTCGACTTCAGCGTCGGTCCAGACAGGGCGATCTCCAACTGTGGCCCGCAGGTCACGATCGAGAGCAATACACTCATCGCCTACCGTTCCAACGCCGGGAAGCACAGAGACGGCAAGAGTTCCCCGTCAGTTCTGCGGTAGAAGATTGTCATCTTTTCGCGCCGAGACGCAACGAGGCCGGCCAATCGAAGCCGCCCCAGGTGCTGCGAAACCGCGGCCGGGGTCATCTCCAGGATCGTGGCCAGATCGCAGACGCACAGTTCGCCGGCACACCCCAACAAAGCGATGATTTTGAGCCGGGTAATCCCTCCGAGCAGCAGATAGTGATCCGACCTGGACCTCAAGAGGTCGTTATTCTCGGCCAGCCGGTGGCGCAGGTTCTCCAGGTCCTCCATGGACCGGGCCGGATCGACGCATCCTCGAATATCAGAGGTCATGGGTATTTTCCATATCACCATTTTGGAAGATTCTTAATCAGCTGTCAAGGCCAGCCTGGTGCAGGCATGCCCCTCTTCGCCAGACGCCCAAAAAAATCCCAACGGTCCCAGGTTCGCTCCCCCACCCTTCCGACCCGAACGAGACCGACCACCGCATTGGTGATCCACACTTCGTCTGCAAAGGCCAGTTCGTCGATGAAGACATCCCGAACTTCCGCCTTCAAACCGACCGAGGACAGGCCCTCCAGAACCACTTGGCGCATGATGCCCGGCAAACACCGTTCCGGGGCAGGTGGCGTAGCAACCACAAGGCCCCGGCGCACGAAGATGTTGGCCTTCGACGTTTCCAACAGACGGCCCTCTCCGTCCACGATCACCGCATCATCGCCACCCCATGACACCGCCCGTACTCCGGCGTCTCGCCACCGATGGCGGGCTATGACCTTATGAGCGGCCACCGGGGGATCCTGCCAGCAGACACCTCCCAGCCAGACGGGCTCTTGGCGAGGACCAAAAACCTCCAGCGCACAGCAGACTGCCTCGACTTGAATATCCGAGCCGTTCTCCCGCCATATCGAAAGTCTCAGGCGCGAGGGCGCCATGCAGCCTGAGGCCTCCAACAACGATTGGAGATCCTGTGCTTTCGGGAGCATGCTCTCCTTAACCACAATGCGCGGGTAACCCAGGAGGCGTTGCCGGTGCTGTTCCCAAAGCAGCACACCCCCACCGTCGCAACCGACGGTTGTCATCACACCCTCGACATCGACCGGTGGCACACAGTGCGGCGCCTCCTGACGAATCTTCCCGTCCCGCCAGATCACCGAGCCTCCCCAGGGAAGCCGGAACCAAAGATTTCGGCCTTTGAGGCAAGGTGTCCACAGGGTCTGGCGGCAGATTCACCACAGAGACACAGAGGACACAGAAAAACACAGAGGACAACCCAAGGGCGGTCCCGGCATTCGCCCACCCGCTTCGCGGGCTTGAGCAGAAGAGAGGCGTGTGACAAGAACTGGTTCTTGGAGCACGTATCTCTTCTGACCATATCGGACGAAGTCCGCCTACCGGGCGGGTTTGACGATCCCGCTGGTGCACTCCTCTGTGTGTTCTTCTCTGTGTACTCTGTGTCTCTGTGGTTGCTCTTCTGCAGGGTTCTGCCCCGCATTTTCGAAGGTGCTCCAGGATAAGTCGCTAATCTACTCTCCACTTTGACCCACCAACTCGAGCCACTTTCCGATCTTCAACCGTGACTCAGCCTCCTCGGCCACCGGATCCGACTCCCATACAATCCCACAACCGGCCGCCATCTCCAGCCGTCCTCCAGAAGTCCAGGCAGTCCGAATCGGCAAGGCCAACTCGAGATCGCCATTGCCTGCGATCACCCCAAGGGCGCCGGAAAAAGGCCCTCTGGCGATAGGCTCAAGGCCGGCAATTACCGACATCGCGGAGTGTTTTGGACAACCGGTGACCGATCCGCCCGGCGCCATCACCGCGACAATATCCTGCCACGGCGTCTCAACCGAAACAGAGGCCGTTACTCGTGCGACTCGGTGGTGGACCCGCTCCCAACTCCGTACCCGGCCCGGATCCTCGACGGCCACCGACCCTGTGCGGGCAACCCGACCGAGATCGTTGCGTTCCAAATCGACGATCATCGCCAGTTCGGCCTGCTCCTTGGGGTCGGCTTCCAACTGCCTGATCAGGCGCCCATCCTCCTCGGTGGTCACTCCCCGGCCTCGGGTTCCCTTGATCGGCCTGGTCTCCAGGCGCCCATGATTTCGGCTGACCAAGAGCTCCATCGACGCGCAGACCAATTCGCCGGGTCTTGCGCCGTCCCACGAAAAAGCACTCAAATAGTCGGGAATGACAGCACCTGCCGAAGCAGCGTCAAAGAGCCGCCGGAGACCACCATCCCATTGATTGACCGTGAATCGACGACAGAGGTTGACCTGGTAGACGGTCCCGTCGGCGATATGGTCCCTGATTCGCCGAACCCCCTCCTTGAATCGCTCCTCATCCAGGCTGGAAATCAGGCCGGCGCCGCCACGAGCACTCCCAGTCCCGAGAATCTGCTGATGACCCACCATCTCGGGTTCAAGCAGCAGCAGGCCGGAGAGCATGTCTTCTGAATCCCTCCGTATCGGAAGAT
Source organism: uncultured Thermoanaerobaculia bacterium (assembly GCA_965363555.1). GTDB lineage: Bacteria > Acidobacteriota > Thermoanaerobaculia > Thermoanaerobaculales > Sulfomarinibacteraceae > DAOWGJ01. Next base: position 4,032 of record CBDTUG010000053.1, on the reverse strand, counting down.
CCCCACCCAACTTGGCGCAGGCTTCATAACCAAGCCACCCAACAGCCCACGGCATTCGATCCCTGATAGTCCGTGTCCGCCACAGGTCATCGACCGCCTGCCCCAGTGTCGGCCACCGTGCCGTCGGACTCCCATCTTCGACAGTCTCCCAAGCTCCATTCCGGCCCTCGAGGCGTCGCCGGGCGTTCCAGACGCCGCGCCACCGTCCCCATCCGGGACCTCGGAGGTCGGCACGGCCGCCGTCAGCCGGCGCTAGGAGAGTGTATTGCATAGAGCGCGAGAGGATTTTGGGGCGCCGCGAAGGGCCCATTGAGGCGGAATTTCGTCGCAGTACTCTGTGTACGGGGTCGAAAGTCTAACGAAAATGGGGGTTCGAGCCGCCCAAAAGGCGCCGTGATTCTATGCAATACACCCTCCTATGGCCGCCACCCATCGACCGGGACCGGGAAACCCAGGGTTCCATCCTCTCGGCGTTCCGACACCCAGAGATCGAGGTCCGGGGCGCCGGGTCTGAGCTGTGTCATCGTCACAAAAACCCACCGACCGTCATCTGTGGGCGCCGCTTCGGAAAACAGAATACGGTGCGGCCAATCCAGGTACACCGGCTGCACCATGCCGCCCATGAACAGCAGCTGACGATCACCACGACAGAAGAAAAGTTCGTTGTCGGGTCCGACCCGCCCCCCCCACTCACTGCCGATGGTATTGATTCTGGGTTCGAGCGGCATCGCTTCGCCACCCTCACTGGGGTTGAGCAAGAAAAGGTCGCTTTGGTTCGCACCCTGGCGCGTTGTCGCAAACAGGACCTTGGTCCGGCTCCCGGCCAGGTAGATCGGGTCAAAGCTGTCGCCCTCACCCAGGCCTTCCAGAGCCTCCACCTGCCCCCATGCCTTCCCGCGGCTCTGCCTCTGGGACCGTCCGGCCCACGGCATCTGGCCCTGGTCAGACCTGACGGTCACGAGACAGACTGTCTCATCGGGGTCGACCCAGCTGACGCTCACCTGAATCGCGTCCTCGAGACCGGGGAAAACCACCAATTCTGGTGCGGACCATCCGTCCTCGCTCAGCTCCGTCCTGTAACTCCTCTCGGCCAAATCCTCATGACCCTCTGCCGGCTCCACGCCAGCGCGGGCCACCCCCGCTGTTTCGGCGCCCGAAGCAGGGCGCTTGCGACCAGAGAAGTACAGCGTCCTTCCACCGTTGAGAGGCACCACCGCATGCTCGGGTCCAGATGTGTTGACCGCAGAGACATCATCGACGGCCGGCGACACCTCGGTTTCAAGACCGGGCAATCGCCATCGACTGTAGGTGCCGAAATCGCCGAAAAACTGGGCGTTGTGGAGTACGGCCTTCTCACCGATCATTCGGGTTGTTCCCGGCGCCGGAATACTGACCACCTCGGAACCCGGATTGAAGTCCTTCAACCGCGCCGGCAGGCCGTCCTGCAGGACGATGGTATCCCCATCGACCCGAATCTCGGCCGTCAATCCCTGTTCGGCATCGGGGCCCTTACGTCCCTGCTCCGATTCCGCATTGTCCAGGGCTCGAGGAGGTCCAACCCTCAGCCGGACAGTCCACACGCCTGGCTCATCAGGCATCTCTTCCACATCAAGCACATTGCCGAAGACCTCGGTGTCCGGCTGGATTGTCGGACGTGCGGGGTCGAGGAATTCACAGCCTGAGGCCAAAAGAACCAGAGCCAAAAGAGCGACCAGAAGAATTGAAAAACGCATTATTCCTCCGAAAAGAGTATCTCACCAACAAGGGCAACAAGAAAACAACTATCTATGAGCGATGAGCTGAGAGCCGATAGCTGATAGCTGACAGCTCATAACAATATGCCCGCAATCGTCGCTGTCATCCATGACGCCAACGCGCCGCCCAACATCGCCCGAAAGCCCAACCTTGCCAAGTCGGATCGTCGCCCAGGGGCAACCGCTGCGATACCGCCGATCTGAATGCCGATCGACGAGAAGTTGGCGAAACCGCACAGAGCGTATGTCGAGATCACGATGGCTCGTGGACTCAAACCGTCCGCCGATTGAATGTAATTGCCCAATTGACCGTACGCTACGAATTCGTTGAGCGAGAGTTTGATGCCCAGGAGATTGCCGACCAGGCCGGCCTCGGCCCACGGAACGCCCATCAACCAGGCCAGCGGCCTGAGAACGGTCCCGAACAGAGTTTGCAGCGAGCCGGGGAAGATCCCGGCGAACTCTCCGTTGACCGGCGACATGCCCCCGGAGCTGTAACTGACCCAGGCCCCATGCAACAGCCGGCCGTCAATCAGGCTGTCCACAAAGTTGAAAACAACGTCGACGACGGCGATCAGCGCGATGAAGCCGATCAACATGGCGCCGACGTTCAGGGCCAACTTGAATCCGTCGGTGATACCGCCGGTGGCCGCCTCGATGGTATTGGCGCCTGTGTCGATCTTCGGCATGGAAATATCGCCCGCAGTCACCGAATGCTCGGTCTCAGGGAAAATAATCTTGCCGAAGACCAGAGCAGCCGGGGCCGACATCACCGACGCGGCGATTAAATGCCCCGCATCCACTCCCAAAGAAACATAGGCCGCCAACACACCCCCGGCAATCGTGGCGAACCCGCCCACCATGATGGTCAGCAACTCGGAGTCCGTCATCTCGTCCAAGAAGGGCTTAATCAACAGGGGCGCTTCGGTCTGGCCGACGAAGATATTGGCCGAGCACGACAGGGTTTCCGCCCCCGATGTGCCGATCGTCCAGCGCATGAAACGGGCCATCGCCTCAATGACCTTCTGCATGACCCCCCAGTGGTAGAGAATGCCCATTAGTCCGCCGAAGAAGATGATCGTCGGCAGGGCCTTGAAGGCAAACTGGAAACCGAATCCCGGCCATCCGGCATCAGGTCCCGGGAAGAAGTACTGGCCATCGGCCAGGTTTCCGAACAGAAAGCGTGAGCCGTAGTCCGACAGTCTCAAAAAGGCGGCCACTTTTTCCGAAAACGCCGCAAAAACCATGCTCCCAGTCTGGCCGGAGACCACCAGCGATGAGACCCCCCCGGCCAGCAATGCCAGGGTGCCGCTCTGACGAACGCCAGCGGGCAGCTTCAACCACCCACCCCCCATCGAAACAGCCAGACCGAGCAGGACGACCCATGGCAGCGCGCCCGGCAATGCCCAACCGAGGGTTGCACCGCACACACCCACACCCACCAAGGTACAAAGAGCCAACGGCAACCTACCTGAGAACAGCCCTCCCGGCCTCAGGAGCACATAAACGCCGATCAGAGCGGCAAAAATCCCCATTCCGACGAAGCTGAGATAGTTGTCCCTGAGGATGATCACCCCCAGGAGAAACTGGAGGCCTATGCCCCATACGACCGTCCTATAATTGACCTTCGTCCGGTGAACAGAAATGGCCCAGGCAATTCCCAAGAGCGCAACCAAGCCCAAAACACTGACCCAATGCATCCAGCCTCCTCGCGTAACCGACCCGCTCTGAGGATTCTCCCACAGAAATCTCAGTTACAGGCAGCCTTCCGCCGAGTTTCCCCGAACACTCTCCACCAATTTCCGTACTTCTTCATGGGAGGGGACATGACGACCACTGCAACATCACCTTCAACATCCAAAGCAACGATCGCCGGAATCCTGAACATCGCTTCGGGCGTCATGGCCCTGATGGGCGGCGCCGTCCTGGCCTCCATCGGCCTCATCGGCACTGGCGTGCTCATCGCCGTACCCGATGAAATGCCGCCTATTCAATGGCTCCCACTGGCCTTCTTCGGCCCCATGGCTCTGATGATCCTGGTTGCTGGAGTGGTCGCCATCACAGGCGGCATCAAAGCGATTAAACGCACGAGTTGGGCGTGGACCCTGGCGGGCGCGGTCGCCGCCCTGGTGTGCTGTTTGCCGCTGGGCATCGCCTCTCTGATTGTCACGGTCATGGCCGAAGGCGAGTTCCGAAACCGGAGGTAACTGGGTTAGCCCGCACTTCTCACCGGTTTTCGAAGCGAAAGGCGCGAAACGCAATGAGATAAGTGATCTCG
>CBDTUG010000052.1:0-7704 GCA_965363555.1 uncultured Thermoanaerobaculia bacterium | reverse complement strand
CTACTCGTACTCGAGCTGGGACCAGTTCTTCGATGACGATGCTTACTCCTACACGCAGAGCTTCTCGAACTACGACGGTGCAGTGAAGTTTGATACCAACTACTACGCCTTCTACCTCCAGGACGAGTGGCGCACTTCGCCCAATTTCACTCTGACCTACGGTCTGCGCTACGACCTGCAGGCCCATGACGATCCCAAAGAAACCAATCCGCTCTACCCGGACACCGGTCAGATTCCCGACGACACCAACAACTGGGCACCGCGCGTCGGTTTTGCCTGGGACCTTGCCGGTGACGGCAAACAGGTTCTGCGTGGTGGCGCCGGTTACTTCTATGACAACACCCCGACCCTACTCGATGCCAACGCCATGCTGGCCAACGGCGTACGGGTCATCAGAGTTTCTGAGCGATGCGAATTCGGTGGCTGCCCGACCTACCCCAATCGCTGGGGTAGCCTGGGTGATCTAGACTCGGTAACGCCGGACATCTTCGTCTTCGATCCGAATTTCGAGAATCCGGAGACCTTGCGTTTGTCTCTCGGTTACGAGCGCGAAGTGATGACGGATTTCTCCGTGGGTGTTGACCTGATTTATTCGGAGACTGAAAAACTCGAGCACAAGCAGGACCAGAACATCGGTGCAGCCACCGGTGAGCTGACGCCTGACGGCCGTCCGGTCTACGTGCCCTACTACTATCACTCCAACTACGAGGATTTCGACCAGATCATGCAGTTCACATCTGATGCAGAGGGGGAGTACAAGGCGATCATACTCAAGGGTCGCAAACGATTCTCCAACGGCTGGATGCTGGATGCCTCCTACACATGGTCCGAGGCAAAGGACAACGACTCAAATGAGCGTTCCGTGTCCTCGTCGAGCGACTATCCGGAAGACCAGTTCAACCTGATGAATGACTGGGGTCCGGCGAATTTCGACGTACAACACAAGTTCGTTATGTCTGGCACTTACCAACTGCCGTGGGACATGATGATTTCGGGCATCCTCTACATTCGTTCGGGCTTCCCTTACTCGGCGATGGACGGGGAAGATTACAACAACGACGGTTATAACCGCAATGAGCGTGCCGTTGTCGAGACCTCCCCGGGCGTATTCTTCCACTACGCGCGTAACACCTTCCGGCAGCCCTACTACCGGAATCTGGATCTGCGCTTGTCCAAGATCTTCACCTTCGGGCGTAACCTTGAACTGGAGATCGTCGCTGATATCTTCAACGTGACGAACTCGGACAACATGTGGACCGACGAGACAGAGTTGATTGACGATGGCGAATACAACCCGGACTTTGGATTGCAAACCCAGGCGGGTGCACCGCGTGGCTACCAGTTAGGTCTGAAGTTCCGCTTCTGATCTACTTTTGCTCATCCTCAACGGGGCCTTCGGGCCCCGTTTTTTTCGTTCCGAGCGATTCCAGGACTTCCTGAATCTCCTCAATCGACACACGTTGATCGAGCATCACCCCACCGTCCGAAGGCAGGACCCAGCCGACGCCGTCCTCGTCACTTTTTTTGTCCTTCGACAGATGGTGAAGGATTCTGTCAGGCGCCATTCCGACAATCGGTGGCAGGGGTTCGAGTTGATCTATGGCAGACTCAAGCTGGCGTCGCCATGGGTCGCCCAAAAGGCCTCTGCCGGCCGCGATGGCCGCGACGGCCCTGATGCCCCAGGCGACGGCTTCGCCGTGCAGGAAGCGCTTGTAGCCGGTGGCGGCTTCCAGGGCGTGGCCCAGGGTGTGGCCGAGGTTGAGGGCCTTCCGTACGCCTGCCTCACGTTCGTCCTCTTCGACAATCCGGGCCTTGACCTGGATCGTGCGCATCACCAGCTCCTCCCAGAGAGGGTCCGAGATTGGTCTTGAGGGATCAATCAGGTCCAGCAGGTCCCGGTCACCGATCCATGCGCTCTTGATCACTTCGGCCATGCCGGCTCGTAACTCCCTCTCCGGGAGTGTTCCCAGCGTGTCGACATCAGCCACAACTAGCGAAGGTTGCCAGAAAGTCCCCAGCAGATTCTTCCCCTCGGCCATGTTGACTCCGGTCTTGCCGCCGACCGAGGCGTCGACCATTGCCAGCAGTGTCGTCGGGGCGGCAATCCACCTCAGGCCCCGCATATAGAGCGACGCGGCGAATCCGGTGGTATCGGTGACGACACCTCCGCCGATGGCGAGGATGGTGTCCGAACGATGGAGTCCCTTCTCCAACCACTGGGCGCACAGGCCCTCGACCTGGGGCCAGATCTTGTGCTCTTCGCCGTCGGGCAGTTCGGTACACCGGGCGACATCCAGCCCTTTGGCCAAAATCCGCCCGTAGAGCGGTCCTACGGTCGTATTGGTGACGATTGATCGCGGCTGTGGCAGGGCGCATTCTTCAACCAGTAGGGCCGCGTCTGCCAAGAGGCCGCGGCCGACCAGAATTTTTGAAGGCCTGTGGGTGGTTTGAATTTCGAGTTCCTGCATCTTTTGATCTTAACCCGGCCTTCCCACCGGTGATCTACTGCGGCACGAAATACGCAGTCACCTTTGGCGTTTTCTTGAAATCGCTCGATCCTGCCCACGCTGGTCACTTCGTGACCGCCACGGCTTCGCCGTGATTGCCCTCCGGGCAATGCGCGATGTCCCTACGTACCGTCAGGTACGCCTCACTCGCTCAATCTACGAAAACGCCAAATCTCACCACGTCTTCCGCGCCTCGTGACGAAAACCGGTGAGAAGGTCGGTTGAACCCGGCCGAGCCTTCAGGCCCTGGTAGGCTGAGTCGATGGCAACTCGAAAGGTCTCGACATCGTCGCCGGTGATTGGCGCCCTGGTACGAATGGTGGCTTGGCTGTCTGCCCGGTTACCCTTCGGTGTCAGCCGGGCGCTGGGACGAGGTTTCGGGCGAATTGCCGCTGCTGGGCCGACCCGGCTTCGCGCAGTCACCGAACTCAACCTTGCTCTGTGCCTGCCGGAGGTGTTGCCGGACGAACGACGCCGACTTGTCCGTAGAAGCCTGATCGAAACAGGCGCAACGGCATCCGAGATGGGGGCCCTTTGGGGCCGTTCGCCGGAGGCTCTGGTCAAACTGGTGGCCTCGGTCTCGGGAGGGGAACTGCTGGAATCCGCGGTCAGGGCCGGGAACGGTGTCATCCTTTTGCTGCCCCATCTGGGCAATTGGGAGCTCTTCAATCCAATACTGACCCAACGAGGTCGGTTCTTTGCGTTGTACCGATCGGCGCGGATCGACCAGATCGATCGTATGATCCGGGAATCGAGGGAACGGACCGGATGCCGTATGGCGCCGGCGAACAGCGGTGGTGTGCGACTGATGCTCCGTGCTCTTCGTGACGGCGAAGTGGTGGTCATCCTGCCGGATCAGGAGCCGGTGAAAGCGGCGGGTGATTTCGGTCAGTTCTTCGGCGTGCCGGCCCTGACCATGACGCTCGTCCGCGGTCTGTTGCGGCGTACCGGCGCGACCGCCCTGTACGGGGTCGCGCTTCGGGGACCTTCCGGGCGGTTTGAGGTGAACTACCTGCCGGCGCCCGAAGGCCTGGATGATGCAGATGTCGAGGTGGCACTGACCCGGTTGAATTACGGCGTCGAGCGCTGCATCCAACTCTGCCCGGAGCAATACCAGTGGAGCTACAAACGATTCAAAACGCGGCCCGGAGGCGAATTGACGCCTTACCGGCAGCGGTCCTTCGAGTCACAGAATATTGAGTTCGTAGATCCGGTGATCTTGAAACGGTTGGGCTATTGTGCGGCCGGCAGCGTTTCCCGGGGCAAAAAGCCACAAGAAGAATAGCCACAAAGAGGCAAAAAATATAGAGAAAAGAAACTCGGTCGATCCCCTGGGTTGGGCCGGTTCAGAACCCTGATGTCTCGGGGCGGCGGTAGCGCAGCAGGCGATGAAGGGCGGCCAGTTCCAAGGGTACAGCGTTGAACCTGAGGTGATAGCGCCAAGCCGAGGTGGCGCGCAGCAGTAAACGCCTGGGCCAGGTCAGTGACGGAAGCGTAGTCGTGGGATAGTAGGCGTTGAGTACGCGTTCGAAATTTCTGATACGTCGCTGGAGTTTCGGGCCGACCCATGGCAAATCGGAGCGGCGCTGTGCAAAGTCCAGCCAGTCGTCGGAGATCCACTGATCTAGCGTTTCCGGGAAAGCAAAACCCGAGGCCTGAACCTCGTCGAAGAGGCTGCCTGCCAGGGGGACCGGGGTGTAGAGGTAGAGAATGATCTCAGTCGCCGGGTTGACCGCTTTGACCTTTCGAATGAACGCCATGGTTTTGAGGGCGTCGGCTTGGGCATCGGGCGGGTTGCCGAGCACGAAGCTCAGCTCGGGCACGATGTCCCATTCGTGCATCCGCCGGACCATCTCAAGCGTCATCTCTGGTGATACCGATCCGCCCTTGTCCATCAGCTTGAGCGTATCCTCGGACCCACTTTCGGCGCCGAGGAAGACCATCCTAAGACCGGAGTCCCGCATCAGGCGCCAGGTGGTGTCTTCGAAGGCCATCATCGTGTCGATGCGACCTTCACCCCACCAGTTGATGCCGAGATCCTGGATGTGCTGGGAGAACTCTACGACCCGCCGTTCGTCGACGAAAAAGTTGTTGTCGTTGAACTCGATCGCGTTGGCGCCCCAATCTGAGTGAAGGCGGCGGATGGTCTCGGCGGTGCGCTCGGCCGACCAGGCCATCCATCGACCCTCGACCATGGTGACCACGGCACAGAAAGCGCAGAAGTAGGGGCAACCATAGGAGCTGTGAAGGCCGATTGTCTTGGAGCCCAGGAACGTTGGACGCAGGTATTGCCCGATGTCTACGCTCTCGAAATTCCACTCAGGGAGTTTGGCGGGATGTGGGACCGGTGGGCGTGCATTTGACCGTGGTTTCCCCTGATCCTTCCGTGCCAATCCCGGGATGGACTCCAGTGTGGGGCTGCCTGTGTCCAGGTTTTCCAGCAGGGAATGAAACACCGCCTCCCCGTGGCCCTGGACGACGAAATCGATGGCGGGATCCTTGAGGCAGCTTTCCCAGTGTTGGCTGGGGAAGTACCCGCCCCAGACAATCGTTAGAGCGGGGTGCCGCTGCTTGAGTTCGCGGCACAAGGGCGTGGCATGCTCCAATTGCGGACCCGGCATGACGGTGACCGCCAGAATAATGCCGGTCCCGTCGCCATCGATCGCTGAAACAAGGCTTTCGAGTGCATCTTGGGCCAGATTGCCGTCGATGATGACGGTCGGCCACCGGTCCTCGAGGCCAGCCTCGATCGCCAACAGGGACATCGGCAAGACCGGAGTTCGACGGGAACTGGATACCGGGTTGAAGAGGATGATTCGTTCGATTTTCATCTCAGAGCCTCGAGCTTGGTCCAGCCCCGGCCCGGGGCAGGATCTTGACGCCGGCGGGTCAGGTACATTCCCACGCGCCCTCTCCAAGCGGCTAATCGGTGGCGGGCAAGCCGAAAGGGCGATGTGCCTCTCGCCTTTCGGAGTTGATGGAGTTTTACCTCGTTCACCATCCAGCGGGTGGCCCAGTGGTAGTACTTGGCGCTGCGGCGTCCGGCGACTCGCAGATCACGATCGGTGCGATCCTCCCAGGCCTCAGTTGCGTAGATCTGGTCTGCCACCTGTGTATGGTATTCGGTGCCGGTGATCGGATAGGCGACGGTTGTCAGAAAGATGTCCGGGTCACAGATTTTGAGGTGTTCGACGGTGGCCGCAAGATCGCTTTCGGTCTCGCCCTCAAATCCCAGCATGATGAACATGCCGACTTCGATGCCGCGGGCCTTGAGCATGGCACTCTTGAGTTGCACGTCCGAGACTTCGGTAAGGCGTTTCATCGCATCCAAGATGGGCTGTGAACCGCTCTCAGATCCGATCCACAGGCGGCGGCAGCCCATTGAGGCCAGGGCGTCAATCACCTCTTCGGTCAGTCGGTCGGCGCGGGAGATGCACTCGAAAGGCAGGTGGAGATTTCGGCGCTCGAGTTCGGCGGCGTAGCGAATGACCCACGGCCGATGGAGGGTGAAAACGTCGTCGGCATACCACAGGCGGTCTGGGTTATATGTGGCGACGATACGGGCGACCTCGTCGGCGACGGCCTCCGGGGAGCGTCGCCGGTGGGTACGTCCGAAGACAGCGTGGGAGCACCAGGTACAGGTGTAGGGGCAGCCGCGTGAGGTGATCAGAGACACCGACGATTGGCCGTGGTGCTCACGCCAGGTATCGAGGTAGCGTCCGAGGTCGATTTTTCCCCGGGCCGGCAGGGGCTGGCGGTCAAGATCTCTGACCTGGGGCCGGGGCGACGTTTGAACGATTGCCCCGGTGGAATTCCTGAAAATCACCCCCTGAATTTCCTCAAGGCCCTCGATGCCGTGCTCGGGCAGGTGGCGCAGCAGCTCTTCCAGAGTCTCTTCTCCTTCGCCGGCGACGATGACGTCGGCGCCTCGCGCCAGGTATTGCTCGGCGTGGGGCGCCGGTTCAGGGCCGCCGAGTACGACCCAGGCGCCGGCCTCACGACCCATGGAGATCATCTGAAGAAGTGTGGACCGAGTCAGGAGCGTGCCGTAGAGACCCAGGACTTTGGGCCGGCATTCAACCAGCCGTCGCCGGAATTCTCCCAGTGACGAAAACGTAAGATCATGGATTTCGACGAGGAAATTTTGGGCTTCGAGGTGGGAAGCGACGTACAGCAAACCCAGGGGAGGGTAGGGCATCATCACCTCCCGCTCGTGGGGGTCTTCCGCCAGGCAATAGCCGTGGGACAGCAGAACGTCATATCGGTGGTCGGTGGTCATGGTTCGGCCACGCATTATAGAGGTGTCTGCAGCGTGAACCTACCGATTGCTGATCCGAAAGGTCTCTCCAACGACGCCTATTCCTTAATAATGACCCCCACAAGAACACCGGCGACGACGGTAGAAGCGACAGTGGCCAGGAACCAACCCAGCGCCAGGGCGTAGGGCAGGGGCATGACCGAGTATGTGCCGTAGCCCATCGAAGAGCCGACTCCGACGCCCCAGATCAGGCCGTAGAGCGCGCCGTTTTTGATGTTTTTCGTTGCGAAGAAGCGATCGTAGACCAGGCAGAAACAGGTCGTGCCTATCAGGCTGACGACCATCATCAGGCCCATCTTCATTTCGCCCTCTGGGCGCCACAACGAGGCTGTCGCTGCGTATTGTGGGGCCAGAATGATCGTGTGAATAATGAAGTCCATGATCTGCCACACCACGAATACTGCAACAATCGCCAGGCCGCACAGTTTGCTCATTTCATCCTCCTCATATTGGATCAAATACAAAAACCATCGTACAACACCCGGATGGAGCCTTTATACGATATTGGGACTGGTTTCTTTGGTTTCCCTCTCGAATTGTCGTAGATGTGCGAGACTTTCATCAGTCATGGCCATTCTCGATTCAGGGACTCGGAGACTTGTGCTGAGCGAAATCCTTAGGGTACTGAGACCCGGAGGCAGGTTTCTGTTTTCGGATTCAATTTGGCAACAAGGGACAAGCCGAGACACCATTCGGAGAGTCAATGAGAGTTGCAGGGAGGTATTCGGGCTTCCCCAGGCGACGGAGGATTGGGTTGGCCCAGAGCCTTGCGAGAAAGAACTGCAAGAAGCCGGATTCGAGGGAGTTTCCTCGAATCTCATGCGAAAGCTCCCGACCGGAAACAGGGTCTTGACTGAGCCAATGTCGAAAACCCTGAGA
>CBDTUG010000051.1:0-7761 GCA_965363555.1 uncultured Thermoanaerobaculia bacterium | reverse complement strand
CAACGGCGGCGGTGTGGCTGCCCGAGGGGCATGCGCCTAATGCGGGGTCGACCGTGCGCATTCCGGCGCTGGCCGAAAGCCTGCAGGCCTACGCCGACCGGGGACCTGTCGCGCTGACGGAGGGACCGATTGCGGCGGCCGTCGTAGCGGCATCCGAGCGACATGGCGGCATACTCAGTCTGAAGGATCTTGCCGGCTATCGTGCAGTGTGGCGGCGGCCCATCAGGTTTCAGGCCTTTGGCTGGGAGGTTGCGTCGATGCCGTTGCCCTCGTCGGGCGGCATTATTCTTGGCCAGACTTGCGGCCTGCTGGAGAACCTGGATTGGGCGGTGAGGCCCAGGGGCGGAGCTGACCGCGCCCATCTGTTGGCCGAGGTCTGGCGTCGGGCCTATGCCGACCGCTTTTTGTTGGGCGACCCCTCGACCTCTCAAGCAACGGCCGAGGACCTCCTGTCATCGGAGTGGCTGGACAGGCGAGCGGCGACTGTCGATGTCGAGCGGGCCACACCGTCAAATGAGGTCCTTCCGTGGTCAGGTCCGAAACCGACAGAAAGCGACCAGACGACCCACCTTTCGGTTGTTGATTCCAAGGGCAACGCAGTGGCCTTGACCACCACTCTCAACGGTAGCTTCGGCTGCGGCCTGCTGGTGCCTGAGGCCGGATTTCTGCTGAACAACGAGATGGATGATTTTGCAGCCCAACCGGGGAAGCCCAACCAGTTTGCCTTGGTCCAGGGCGAGGCCAATGCCGTGGGAGCGGGCAAACGTATGCTCTCGTCGATGACCCCAACGGTGGCGTGGCGGGACGGCGAAATCATGGCCCTTGGGGCTCCGGGTGGGTCACGAATCCCGACGGGAACGGCCCAGGTCTTGCTCAATATCATTGTCGACGGTGACGGATTGCAGGCGGCGGTCGACCGGCCACGGGTTCACCACCAATGGCGTCCCGACGCCATCTGGACCGAGGCCGATGCACTGACCCCGGAAGCACGACAGGACCTGATCAGGCGTGGTCACTCCATTCGAAAACGCAACGCCGTCGGACTGGTTCAAATAGCCAGCCGGACCGCAGATGGTTTATGTCAAGCTGTTGCAGACCCCCGCGGCCCGGGTTCGGCTGGCGTCGTCGGTACACAAGGGGCCCGGCCGGGCCCCTGGGAGATGAAGCAATGAACATGCACAAGGGACCTCCGATCATCGGGCAGTTGATTGCCGAACACGAGATTGTCGAGGGGGTTGTGGGGTCGCTCCATCGGTGGGCGATCGAGGGGCAGGAGACGGACCCTGATGCCCGGGCGGCCTACATCAACTTCTTCAGGGTGTGGGCGAAGGGTTATCACCACCTGCAGGAGGAGACAATTCTCTTTCCGGCCCTGGTCGAGAACGTGGAACTTCCCTCCGACCGTGGACCGATCAAAATCCTGACCGATGAACACGAGCGCGAGGTTGAGTTGGTCAACCTTTTGGAGAACGCCGATCCGGGTGAACAGACCCTGGTGGTTGCCCGGGAACTGGCTCATCTCTTGTGGATGCACATCGACAAGGAGAACAGCGTCGTTCTTCCCGAGGCCGGTGAGCGGCTCGTCAGGTCGGGTATCGGTTTGCTCGAAGGATTGGCAGAGGGTCCTGACGAGGTGGCGGTTCGGGAGGCGGTCGAACCTCTGGTGGCTCGCTGGACTCCGTTGGAGGACTACGATCTCTACCGGGGTGATGGATGCATGGCCTGCTCGGCCTACGGCGACACCTGCGGCGGCATCGAGAAGGAGTGGTGGAACGCCTGGGAGTGGGAACAACACCGGTCCTACGAGGAGTGATGATGGCGATACTTTTCAAGGCCACACGGTTACTGGAGAACCAGATCGACGAGTACCTGGATACCGTCAGCCAGGGGCTGATCGTATTCGGTGAGGGAGTCCGGCACTATCTGGAGCGTGATCACAGCCGCTTTGAGGAGCGGATCAAGGCTATCGAGCGACTGGAGGGAATGGCGGACAGTCTGCGCAGATCAATCGAAGGCGGCCTCTATGGCCACAGTCTGATACCCGAGCACCGCGGGGACGTTCTTCAGCTCTTGGAGAGCATCGACGATTTGATCGACATGGCCAAGGAGACTCTCAACCAGTTTCTGGTGGAGCAGCCCTTCATTCCTGAGCCGCTCAACCGGCACTACACCGAATTGGCACAAACATCGATCCAGGCGGGTGAGGCGGTCATCGTTGCCACTCGGGCGTTTTTCAAGAACCTGAGCGCCGTCAAGGACCACCTTCATAAGGTCTACTTCTTCGAGAAAGAGGCGGATGCCATTGGCAACCGGCTCAAACTGGCGGTCTTCCAATCAGACGAGTTGGAGCTCGCACAAAAAATGCATCTCCGGTATTTCGCCCTCCACATCGACAACATCGCCGACGAGGCGGAGTCTGTCGCCGACAGGCTGACGATTTTCGCCATCAAGAGGACGTTGTGAGGGGAGCGAACTGGGAACAGGTTCCAGGTCTCAAGCTTCAGGCTTCAGATTTCAAGCAAGTATTGAGAGCCAAGTGTCGAGAATTCGAGTTCTTTGGCTTCCTGCGACCTGCGACCTGCGACCTGCGACCTGAAGCCTGCGACCTGCAATCCTCTCGGAACTCTGAAGAATGACGCTGTTCTTCTTCTCCAGCGGGATATTTCTGGGGTGGTCCCTGGGGGCCAACGACGCGGCCAATGTCTTTGGTACGGCGGTCGGTTCAAGAATGCTCCGCTTCCGTACGGCGGCGATCATTGCGTCGGTCTTCGTCGTCATCGGGGCCGTGGTCGGGGGCAGTGGGACCGCCGACACCCTTGGAAGGTTGGGTGCGGTCAATGAGCTCGCTGGGTCCTTTACGGTCGCTCTGGCCGCCGCAGTGACGGTCTTCTGGATGACCAAGGTTTCGTTGCCGGTCTCCACATCACAGGCTATCGTCGGAGCGATCGTCGGCTGGAATCTCTTTTCCGGATCTTCGACTGATGGTGGAACTCTGAGCCGAATCGTCTCGACCTGGGTCCTCTGCCCGATCCTGGCCGGTGTGTTGGCTGCCGGGCTCTACCTTGGGCTCCGGTTTGCGCTGACCAGGGCCCGCGTGCACCTCCTCCAGATCGATTGGTGGACCCGGGTCGGACTGGTGCTGGTCGGTGCTTTCGGGGCCTACAGCCTGGGCGCGAACAACATAGCGAATGTCGTTGGAGTTTTTGTTCCCGCGCAGCCCTTCGCCGACCTTGAGTTGTTCGGCATGATCACGGTGTCCGGGACTCAGATCGTATTCTTCTTGGGCGGACTGGCTATCGCGGTCGGAATCTTCACCTACTCGAAAAAGGTCATGGACACCGTCGGCACCAGCCTGATGAGGATCTCTCCGGAGGCGGCGTTGGTCGTGGTATTGGCTCAGGCCATAGTGCTCTTCATCTTTGCTTCGGAAGGCCTTAAGCAATGGCTCATTGCTCATGGTTTGCCGCCGATCCCACTGGTTCCGGTCTCCAGTTCTCAGGCCGTAGTCGGTGCTGTCATAGGAGTCGCCCTGGTTCGAGGCGCCCGGGAGCTCGATTGGAAAATGCTGGGAGGCATTGCCCTGGGGTGGGTGGCGACCCCTGTGATTGCCGCTTTGATCTCCCTGACGGCTCTTTTCGTTGTGCAAAACGTTTTCGACCAGACGGTGTGCAAGCCGAAGCTTGTGCAGACGGCATCTGCTGGAGTTGTGGGGGGGCGGTAAGCATAGTGCGGTTCCTGATATTCGTCGCAGGACTAGTTGCATTTTCCGGGGCGCCATCCGCTGTCTTGGCAGCCGAGATCTGGGAGATTCAGGGGCCGGGTATGGTTTCACCGATGGAGGGGCAAGGGGTGACCACGCAGGGCAACGTGGTCTTTGCCGTAGGTCCAACTGGGTTTTTCATTCAGACGCCCGACGATCGATCCGATGGCGATGAGCAAACATCGGACGGGATCTTCGTCTTCACCGGCGGGGCGCCTGGCGTTTTTGTTGGGGATCGGGTTGACGTTACCGGGACCGTCATCGAGTACCACGAATTGACCGAGTTGGGCGGTTCCTTAGCTGTTCTTGTGACCGCGTCGGGACAGGTCTTGCCGCCGGCGGTGATGTTTGATAGGCACACGCCCTGGCCGGACCAACCGTGGGAGGAAACCACGTTGGAGAGGTTCGAGGGCATGCGGGTCGAGGTTGAAGAGGGACTCATCTGCAGTCCGACGGACAGCTATGGTGACTTCTGGGCGACGGCCTCCGGTGATGGTCGTCTTCGGAGAGAGCCGGGCATCGCCTGGCCCGGTCTCGACGGCCTTCCGGTCTGGGACGGCAATCCTCATGGCTTTGAATTGGCCCCGGACGCCCTGGGCCTCGAGGTGCCCGAACTCGTGGCGGGCACGACATTCCAGGCTGAGGGCGCCATGACCTTCGCCTGGGGTGCTTACCAGTTGTGGCCGACCCGCTTCGTTCTCGGCACTCAGCCTCAAATGCCGAGGCCGGTTCCAGCGATCTGGGGCCCGGCCATTCGTGTGGCGACCCAGAACGTTGAGAGGTTGGGGCCGAACCTCTCGCACGACTATGGCGTCGAATTGGCCAAGGATGCGCTGCAGATCGTCGAGGTCCTGGCCCTTCCGGACATCGTAGCTCTTCAGGAAGTCCAGGATTTGGGGACGCTGAACGACCTTGCCGTGGAGATCGAACGGCAGGCGCCTCAGGTTGCCTACGAGTCTTTTTTGATTGAGGGTGGCGGCTACGGCGGTATAGAAGTCGGGTTCTTGGTCCGAGATACCGTGGAGGTTGAGAGCGAAGACCAGATCGGCAAGGACGTCATCTTCGACTGGGACGGCAGTCGGCTTTTTGATCGGCCGCCACTGGTAATTGAGGTCACGGGAGGGTCGATTCAATTTGCCATGACGGTTGTCGTCGTGCACTTGCGCAGTCTCAGGGGTATCGACGACTCGGGGAGTGGGCCACGGGTCCGAGCCAAGCGGGACGCACAGGCCAAGTGGATGGCCGATTGGATCCAAAGCCGCCAAACCCTGAGGGAGAATGAACCCCTGCTGGTGGTAGGGGATTTCAACGCCTTCGAGTTCACGGATGGCTACGTTGATGTCATCGGCCAGATAACCGGCTCTCCGGATCCTCTCGGCGCCCTGCTGCCGGCCTACGCCATCGTTGACCCGCCGCTGGTCGACGGCGTCAGTCTGATGCCGCCGGAGGAGCGCTATTCCTACGTCTATCAGGGGAACACCCAGGTTCTGGACCACATCCTGTTCAACCAGGCTGCCATGCCCCTCGTTGTTGATCTCATAGCAGGGCGAGGCAATGCCGATGCCCCCAAGACGTCAGCAGATGACGAGGGAACCCCGCTGAGAAGCTCAGACCACGATGGGCTCATCGTGACCCTGAGACCCTCGACCGCACGAGATCCCGGAACTGGAGGCCGGAGCGGGGGACGATGAGGAGCTGACAGCTCAGGCGCTTGCAAAAATCATGAAATGGCCACAAAGAGGCACGAAGAGGCACAAAGAGAAAAGCCGAAGGGACTGCCGGGACTGCGTGCTGGACCGCGGGGTTGGAACATCGCGCGTCGCCCGGCAGGGCCAGCTGGTCGCTTTTTGAATCCAGCTTCGCCGGGTTCGCCCTTGACGAATCCGAGAATCATAATATTGTTGGGTGATGACTGATCAATCCCCTGTTTTTGACGAGTTCACCGCGCGAATGTCGGATCCCTACTCCTGCGCATTGATGCGGGACTATATCGCTCATTTCGCCAACCCCGTTCGTTTAAAGTTGTTATGCCGTCTGGTTCGTGGCGGAAGGCTGTGCGTTAACGAGTTGGTCGAGGTTACGGGCGAGAAGCAGTCGACAGTTTCGCAGCAGCTCAAGCAGCTGCAAATGGCACGAATGGTCCAGCGTCAACGTGAGGGGAACCGGGTCTATTATTCGGTCACCGACCCGGTGGTTGAGGAAACCATGCGCTTTTTCTCGAGCATTGCTGAGAGGGTCGACAAGTTTCAGGGTGGCCCGATGGGCTGGGAATGAACGGGCAGGCTCTGCTTTTTATTCTGATCGGGCTCGGGGTCGGAGTGGCGGCCGCATTCACCGGTCTTGGAGGAGGCATCGTCATGGTGCCCCTCCTTCTGGCTCTAGGCTTTGACGCCCAGAAGGCAGTTGGAACCTCGTTCCTCGCCATTTTGATCATCTCGGTGTCCGCCCTTGCTGCCCATGGGAAAATGGCCAACGTCGACTGGAAGATGGGCCTTCTACTCGGTGTCGGTGGCATCGTTGGCGCCCAGATCGGCGCCCGCCTGGTCGAGCACGTCTCGACCGCGGGTTTTCGAAAGGTCTTCGCCGTGCTGTTGGTTGGCGTCGGGGTGTATTTCTTTTCGAAGAGTTGATTGAGGCTGGGAAGATCCTTCCGCTCGGTCGCTCCGCTCCCTCGGTCGGGATGACAGCGAAGAGGGGGGAGCGTCCTCATCCCTCTGTCATTCCGACCGAGCGGAGCGGGTGGAGGAATCTCCCCAACTCAACCGCAGCCGGATCAACATCGCGTCCAACGAAACAGACACTGTCCCCTTGGCGTCCCCCTTTGGTGCTGGCCCTGGGTTTTGAAGCCCAGAAGGCCGTCGGAACGTCGTTCCTCGCCATCTTGATTATCTCGGTGTCCGCCCTCGCCGCCCACGGGAAACTGGGAGGCCCGGCCCGGGTACGGATTCCAACCCCGGCCTTCTGGCACACCCTGCGGGCGCCCCAGCGTCGCCATTTCTGCGGGCACGCAGCGAGATGTGAGACGCAAGAACCACGCGGGCCCGCAGAAAAGACGAGCGGCGGCCTACACCGTTGTCCGAGATTCGATTGCTGACGCGCTCGCCGAGGGTTGCCCGGTCAGGCATTCTTCGCGGCGGCACCGATTTCGGGAAGACTGCCCGGTGAAGAAGACCTGACCCCGCACGCCCCGTCCAAGAGTGTGCTCTTGGTTTTTTGACGCTGGAGTTGGCCGTGTCTCTGACGCTGTTTCGTATCCTGCCGCTGCCGGCACCGGCCGACTGAGCGCACCCCTCTCTCTGCCGGGGCTTGCGGCTCCGAAGGCCTGAGTTGAGCATTGACATCTGAACAGGAGCAGCGCCAACCGTTTTTCCTACGTCCAGGGCCAAGATTCGACAAATTTCGCAATCAAAAGAACGAACAAGGAGCCAATAACCGCGACCGGGAACAGAACGGTTACCACTCTGTACGCGCGAAAGGTTCTTTTGGCCAGACGACTCGCGTAGTAATACTTGCGGCTACTGAAGCGAATGAATTCAAAAAGCCCAGGGAAGAACTCCCTTTCGAAGACATCTTCATGCTTGCCGGTCAGTTCGCGCGTTTCCTTCTGGTAACGGAGAATGGCATAAAGCGCGACCGAGAGAGCCACCGCTGTTAGTCCTAAGAACAGCGCTATGTACATCAAAATATGGCTAACTGTCAAAAGGTCCATCGTTCAGAGTTCTACCGCAGCCGGACGCGGACCCGGAAGCGGAAACCCGACGCCGTCACCGGTTGCGGACGCTGAACCGGTCCCGGCCCGCTGACGCCTCCGGCCACGCAAGAAACCGGGAGCGCCCCTGTCGGACGGGACGTGCCATTCATGCCTTTCTCTCTGCGCAGACCTCAAGATGACGGTGGAGCGGCGGGAAAAGGCATGAGTGGCAATCCACGGCGGCACCGTCAGCAATTGAGTCTCGGCAAAAGCCGTAGGCCGCCGAGGGCATTTTCCGGAGGGGTGGTTG
>CBDTUG010000050.1:0-7769 GCA_965363555.1 uncultured Thermoanaerobaculia bacterium | reverse complement strand
TCCTTTTCCAATGTTGGCCTGCGCGGGGCTGAGGCTGTGTCCGCTCGTACCAGTGAGACCAGCGTTCCCCGGGGGGATTTATGCATGGCGACGTCGCTGAAGCCTCTATCCATCAGGCCCCTGACCCAAGGCAAATCTCTCGCCTCCACGGGTGGATCCAGGCCCACGAACAGCACCAGATGATCTACCCACCCTGGCAGCTTGAGATCGACGAAGGGGTCCTCCAGGAAAAGATCTTTTCCGTGGGGCCCGCCGGCGACCGTGAAGGCGACCTTCACCCGGCCCGGGCAAGACGATTGCAGTAGATAATAGTCCAACTGACGACGTTCATTCACTGTCAACTCTGGGAGCAGCAACAACCCGTAGCGGCCGTTTTTGACGTGCTTGTCGATTGCTGCCACCACCTCCCGCCAGGTCACGTTCGAGGCGGTTACCAGTCGAAATTGACCGGCTGCCATCGAGGTGACCAGAATCGTCAGCAAGATAGCGCGAAGGGGTTTTGTAAACCCGACTCTTCCGCCGCCGATGCAGACGGCCAGGGCGGAAAAACCGACCCAGCCGGCGATGCTGATGAGCAGGTACCTCTCTGAAGCGAAGAGGTTTACGATTCCGAGTCTCAGAACGATAAATGCCAGCACAACCGGAACAAGACTGACGTCGAGCAACAGCCATCGAAGGTCGGACCCGCGAGTTTTTCGAAAACCCCAGACGGCCAGGGTGAGGGCCAACAGAGGAAAGACCAATTGCCAAACCGGTGCGGCAGAGGGAGCCTGATGCCACACGTCGACTATTCTCAGTACGGCCGCTCCCTTCATCTCCAGGGTCCAACCGAGGTTTCGACCCAGAGTGTCCCAGGGATGTGCGAAAAGTAACCAGGGGACGTAGCTCGCTGCCCCCGCGATCAGGGCGATGAACGCGGGCCTCATGGAACGAAGGCGTGAACCACACCAGATCAGTTGTCCCACGATAATCAGAAAAGCAGAGGAGTGGGTATGCACGCCGAGGACCGTAAGAGCCACCAAAAAGAAAGTGTGCCGTTGTCGGTCTCCCCTTGCCATGACCGCGATCAGGAGGGTGGAAGAGAGCATCAGCAGCAGA
This sequence comes from uncultured Thermoanaerobaculia bacterium, assembly GCA_965363555.1. Lineage (GTDB taxonomy): Bacteria > Acidobacteriota > Thermoanaerobaculia > Thermoanaerobaculales > Sulfomarinibacteraceae > DAOWGJ01. The sequence goes on along the minus strand of CBDTUG010000050.1, from coordinate 6,671 downwards.
GTTAAAGAATACGGGCGGGCCAAACGGCCAAAGAAGAAATAACTGGGGTGCAGGAAAAGCAACACCGCAGCCATCAATCCGGAATTCCGACCCCCAATGCTTGCCACCAGCAGTGCCAGGACAGCCGCCGAAAGTGCGGCGGAAACGATCCCAGGCGCGCGCAGGGCCAACTCGCCATCCCCAACCACTCTTGTGCAGACCCACATCAGTGAGAAATAGACTGGTGAATGGCCGCATTGCGCCCTTTCTTCCAACATCTCCACGAATGGCAGACCGACCGATCGCACGGTCAAAATCTCGTCAGAATTCAGGGCCCGGAGAGTCGCGGTCGAGAACATCCATGCCGCCCCGGCAAATACAATCAATAAAAGGCCGACCGTGAAGGCAGAAGACCAGGAGGGAGCCGTGGTGTCGCGCTTTGTCACGGTAGCTCAACCAGTGCCTGGGCCCGGGGAAACGATCGGCCATGATGGTCAGAAACGGGCCTCGTTGATCTGATGTGTTTGTTGACGCTCATCGAGTAACCATCGAAGAGGGATGGTAGCCCAGTTCTCGTGTAGAATTCCGCTTCGATGCAAATTATCGACAATTGGCCGACCGTCAGTGCAGCGATATAAGGTCACCACTTTAAAAAAGCCCTCCGGGCGGGTAAGACCTGCCCGGAGGACCAGATTGCGGATTTTGGCGCTCAGCGATCCAGTGGGATAAGAGCGGCGGCTTCGAGGGCGATGACGGCATCCATCTTGGTTTCGGTTTGCAGCCACCGTAAGAGCTGTTTGGGAATCAGGATCTTGCCGAGCTTGTCGGCGAATTTCTTTCGTGTCTTGACCCGTTCGATCTCGACCTTCGTCAGCTCTTTGAGCATGTCTTCAGCTTGCTGGTCGTTGAGGGCGGCGTAAGACTCGACGTACTCCTCGATCAGCGCGGCGATCTTGGCTTCGTGGTTTCCCATTTCTTCGCGATAGGCATCGTAGGTTTTCCAGAAGTCTTTTGACTGCTGAGGCGACGGCGCCACGGTGGCCAGAACAACCGTCTTGCGGTCGTTCTCGACCTCGGCCATGGTCAACCTGGTATCAAGCTGGAGTTCGGCCGAAACCGTGCCGGCGGCGAACACCAACAGGAGCGCGGCGGTAATGATGTGTATCTTTTTCATGTTCTCAGCCCTTTCTATCGATCGAAGGGGATCGAAACGGCCATTTCGGCCCGCAAAACGGCGTCCAGTTTGTTTTCAATCTGGTACCAGCGCACTACTTGTTTCGGGATCAAGATTTTCTGGAACTTCTTGACGTATTCCTGCTTGATTTCAACGCGCTCTGTCTGGATGGCGAGGATCTCGTCCACCATCGCCAACGCAGTGGCGTCATCAACTGCGGCATAGCTGGCCTCGTATTGCTCAACCAACTCGACGATTCTGTCCGTCAGCCTGCTGATACGGCCGCGATACTCCCAGTAGGTCTGCCAGAAGGCCTCCTCCTGCTGGGGCGCCGGCGCTACAACTTCGTTGACGATCGCCTTCCGGTCCGCCTGGATCTGGGCCAGACTGAGGTCGGTGCTCTTTTCTTGTGATGCCGAGAGTGTCGTTGCTCCCAACGCGAGCGCTAACACAATTATGCAAGTCCGCTTCATGTTTTTTCTCCTTTCGAAATTTCCAGTAAAAAACTCCCGCTGACAGAGCTGGAGTCTAGCACGAGTCATGCCACAAATATTCATAGGTTGCTCGAGCTGCACGAACCCCGAAAACGGAGTGTTTTAAGGACTTCGGGAGATGGGAAAGGGCATTCCCGGATGGAGAGTGTGACGAAATATCGCACGAAAACGACATGTCGTCTTTTTTGTATTGAAATGGTCTCCCGCATTTCATGGGCGCCTGCCGAAATGAGTGAGCTGTACCAACTCTCAGTTCATTTCGGTGGTCGGACAACTCTGCGATAATTTGCCCTTGGTGGCCAGAGTGTGGTCTGGGATGATGTCGCAAAAGGAAAGCCTGCGGGCGGCGGCTGGGGGCGGATTCGAATCGAGCACGTCGAGCGTTACTCTCGAGACGGTTGAAGACGTGTTCATGTCATACTCGGGTGGACGTTTTGCAATAGAGAAGCGGAGTCCTTATGAATCCGAAGAACCTCATCTTGCCACTGATCTTTCTCGCCCTTGCCACGAGTGGCGCCGTAGCAGGTGACCTTACGCCGCCGGCATCTGAAGGGCCGGTTCCGGTAACGGTGCTGGTCTATATGCTCGACCTGGATAGCGTCGACTCTTCTCAGCAGACCTTCACCGCCAACGTCTTTCTTAAATACGACTGGGACGATCCCCGCCTGGCGCATGAGGGCGAAGGACCGGTCATCATGGGTATGGACGAGATATGGAATCCGCGTTTTCAGATACTCAACCAGCAGAAACTGTGGAAGACCTTTCCCGAGAATTTCAGAGTCTTCCCCAACGGGCACGTCACCTACCGCCAGCGGGTTTGGGGTGATTTCTCCCAGCCTATGGACCTCCGAGACTACCCGGCCGATCACCAGGAACTGACCGTGCAGTTGGTTTCGTCCGGTCACTCTCCGGATCAGGTCAAGTTGGTACCTTCAACAGAGGCTATACATGCCATCTCGGCCGATCTGTCGGTGACCGATTTCGAAATTACCGGATCGGAGGTCGTGGTTGAGTCATACAATCCGTTTGATTCCGGCCCCGGCGTGGCCTTGATTCGCAGCACCTATTTCGCCAGCCGAAAAACCGGCTACTTCGTGGTCAAGGTGATCATCCCGCTGATCCTGATCGTGATGATGTCGTGGTCCGTTTTCTGGATTGACCCGGCGGAGGGCGGTACTCAGATCGGCGTTGCCACTACTACCATGCTGACTCTGGTCGCATTCCGCTTCGCCATCGACGCAAGCCTGCCAAAAATCTCCTACCTGACCCGGTTGGACACCTTCGTTATGGCTTCAACGGTGCTGGTTTTCTTGAGTCTGTTCGAAGTGGTCATCACGTCGCGTTTGGCCAAAACCGGCAGCCAGGAGCGGGCCATGCTGCTGGATCGCTGGTCGCGCCTGATTTTCCCCGGGGCCTTCGTGGCTTTGACGGTTCTGGCTTTGAGCTGAGGAGGATTGATGAAAAAGACCTGGACAAGAGTAACGCTCGTTCTGCTGTTGGTGGTGGCGGCGTTGCCGACCCAGGCTCAGACAGGGAACCCGCAAGATCAGAACGTTGATCTTGAACAAATTCGTCGGCTTCGCGGGCAGACCGAAAAGAACACTGAATTGTCGGAGGACGTCCGCTCGAGCGTCCTCAGGTTTTGCGATCTTTCGACCAACTCGCTCCAGACCGCCGCCGACAATCGGGCAGCTTCCGCTGCATTAGAACGCGATCGTAGTGGTGTCGATAAAATGGTGCGGAATCTTCGGGCAGACCTCGAACGACCTCAACGCCGCCCGCGGGTCGAACTGCCGGAGAACTCAACGGTAACGCAGGCCGAAGACGCGTTGGCCCGTGAAAAGGCCCGACTGGCAGCCAACCGGTCGGCCCTGCGTGATCTGGAACGCCTTGCGGAGGACAGAACAAAGTCTCGTACGGACATCTCCGAACGCCTGGGCGAGCTGGACCTGGAGTTGGAACTTTTCAGCGATGAGCTGCGCGCGCAGGCGGACAGCACAGCCCACACAGAATTGAAGCGGGTCGGCCGACTGAGTATTCTCGCGCGGAGGGAAGCAGCACTCAGCGAGGTCGAGATGCTTCGGGCCCGTTTGACCATTCTTGCTGATCGCAGCATCCTGATTCCCTTGGAGATCGACCTCGCACAACGCCGAGTCTCCTTCAGTGAAGGACTGGTCGGCATGATTGCGGAGGTGACGCACGGGCTGAGAGACGAGCAGGCACGGGAGTCGCTCGAACGAATTCAGGAGCAGAGCCGGCAGCTTTCCGAAGAACTGCCCATGCTGGCTCAGTTGGCGACCGAAACCGAAAACTTGGCGGATGTACTGTGGGGAGCGGATGGAGTCATCAGGCGATCGGAGTCTACCGTGACGGCCATCGCTGCCACCCGTCGTCATCAATCGGACCTCAATCGTATCGCTGAGCTGACCGGCCGCAAGTTCGAGGCCTACGGCGGCCGTGGCAGTATCACCCGGTGGTGGCCGAAGATCCCAAGGGACTTTCCCAAAACAGGCGCCGTGGCCGGCACGATCCAATATCTTGATGAAGAGATTCCCGAGGTGGAATACCGGCTGATCAACTACGAGCAGGAACGATCTGCAGCGCACGAACTGACTCGGACGACGATACACGACATCGAGATGGAGTTCGGCGACGAGCTGAATCCGGAGGTGGCAACGAGGGTTCGGCATCTCCTCTCGACGCGGCAAGATCTTCTCGATCGGTTGATTCTGAAGGGGGGACGGTACTCGAATGAGCTTGCCGAGTACCGCATGCTTTTGGGAAGCTTCCATGGCAGGCTTCAGGAAATTGAGCGCTTCCTCTTCGCCCACGCCCTGTGGTCTCGAAGCGTTCCGAAGCCTATTTTTCCTAGTCTCCGCAGCATGGCGGGGGCCGTCGGTTGGTTAACATCGACCGACCACCTCCAGTCTGCCTCCATTGTTGGAATGGACCTTCGTGGCGACGGGTTGTTCGAGGCGCTGCTGCTGATCGTTATCGTGCTCATGAGACGGCCCATGCGGCACCGACTGCGTGAAATCGGAGAGCGTATCTCCGACCGCGAGCGGGACGGTTTCCGCTTCACGCTCGAGGCACTGGTGATCACCGGCCTTCTGGCGGCGCCTCTGCCCATCGCAATCTCAATCGCGGGCTCGATTTTCGGGCGTCTCGGCGATTCCACATATTTTTTCTCTTTGGCCGCGGCGATGTCAAAGCTCGTGGTGGTTGCGGCCTTGTTCGAGTTGATTCGCCAGGTTTTCGCCCCCAAGGGCTTGGCCGAGGCTCACTTCGGCTGGCCGGCCCATGCCACCCGACCGCTCCACCGAGGCCTAATGTTATCCGAGTGTATCGGTCTGCCGCTGCTCTATGTCGCCCTCCACCTGGCATTTGCGGGCGTTCGGCTGAATAGTCCGGATCAACTTCAGCTCTACAATAACTCGCTTGGAAGGGTGGCTTTCATCGCCGCGTTGGCAGCCTTCGGGTTCTCAATCCTTACCATGCTCAGGCCCGAGAGGAACCTCGTGCCATCCGCCCAGAATGTACGGGTGCCTTGGCCTCGCCGATTTTCCAACTACGCCTTTCCGGCAGCGTTCTTGGGCGCCTACCCGCTTGTAATCCTGGCCACGATCGTTCCGGCTTTGCTGGCGCTCTTCGGTTTCTACATCACCGGTCTGCTGCTGGCCCATCAGATGCTGCGTACTCTGTTCCTGTGTGTCTTGGTCCTGGTTGGTGGCGGGCTGGTCCACCGGCGGCGGATCGTCAATCGGAATCGGGACCTTCTCGCTTCAGACGAGGAAGGGAACAGGGGGCAGGAAACGCCGGAGATCGAGGCTTCCGAAAAACAGATTCGGCACCTCTTTCGATTCGCTGTCGTCGCCGTTCTGACTTTCGGCCTCTTCGGCATTTGGTCCGACGCTCTCCCTTGGCTTCAGATGTTGAAACGGGTTCAGATCCTGCCCCGACTCGAGTTGCTTCAAACAGCCGATGACGGCGTTACAGTCCTTGCCGCGCCAGACGGAATACCCTCGGAGGCGCTAGAGAAAACGGAAACGATCAGTTCCATCCCCACCGCCCCGATCCAAGGCCCCGGGGTTGGCGGCACCTATTCCGACACCTCTCCGGCGGCGGCGCCGTTGACGGTGTGGGGGCTCCTTGAGTCCATGCTGGCGGCCATGGTCACGCTGGTGTTGGTCAAGAACCTCCCGGGGGTTATCGAGATTCTGCTGAAGCGCCGGACTTCGCTTGACGGGGGCGCCCGTTTCGCATTCTCGACGCTGGTTCGCTACTCGATCACGATTATCGGAACAATCTCAGTTTTCGGTCTGCTCGGAGTGACATGGGGGAAGGTCCAGTGGCTGGCCGCAGCCTTGACCTTCGGTTTGGGTTTCGGGCTTCAGGAAATTGTCGCCAATTTCGTTTCAGGCCTGATTCTCCTTGTGGAGCGGCCGGTTCGCGTCGGTGATGTCGTCACGATCGGAACCTTGATGGGTAAGGTAAACCGAATCCAGATCCGGGCGACTACGATCACCCTGTGGGATCGCAGTGAGATGATCGTTCCGAACAAAGAGTTCATTACCACCAAGCTGGTCAACTGGACGCTCTCGGACTCAAAACGCCGAATCGAGATTCCGCTGCGAGTGGCCTATGGGGCCGATCTCGACGAGGTCAGGAGGACCCTGGTCGACATCGCCAAACAACACCCGTCGGTGCTCGACGATCCGGCCCCGCATGCACTTTTGATCAGTTTTGGTGAGGACGCCATCAAGTTCGAACTGCGATTCGTCGTCGATTTTGGGCAGGGCCTGACCACTCAGGATCAGGTTCAGATGTCCATCGAGGCCGCCTTCCGCGAGAAGGGCATCGAGTTCGCTCTGCCCAAGAGCGAGGTGCGGCTGATTACCGGAAACGAAAAGGGCCGGGAGAAGGACAAATCTTGATGGATTGACACCAGGCGCTTGAGCGCCTGGGTATGAGCCCGCACTTCTCACCAGTTTTCGTGGCGAGACGCCCGAGACGCCGTGGCATGC
>CBDTUG010000049.1:0-7795 GCA_965363555.1 uncultured Thermoanaerobaculia bacterium | reverse complement strand
GACCGGTCGATGTGTATCAACGGCGCCACCATCCCTGTGGAATTGATGGAATTCTCAATCGATTAAGGACAATCACCTGTGGCAGTTCTTGTGTTTGACAATGCCGGGTTCAGGGCCAATCCCCAGAGGATGCCCATGGGGAGCCCGGCTACTTGACCTGAGTCAAAGTCACCAATACCACATCGGAGGGTGCAAACAGCCGCATTGGCGGCCCCCACAGACCTGCGCCTCGGCTGACCACCTGGACCATCTGGCCTACACGTCGGACACCCGCGTAATGGGGAAACGGGCCCGCGACTAGTAGGTTGAATGGCCAGATTTGGCCACCGTGAGTGTGTCCATTGAGCATCAAATGGACACCAAGTTCGTGGGCCGTTTCTTCCTCTCCCGGTGAGTGCTGGAGCAAGATGATTGCCGCTCCATTCGGGACACCATCAAGCGTGGCGTGCAAGTCTGCCCGTGTATGACCGGTCTGGCCTGCACCCCGATCATCGGGCACTCCTGCGAGAAAAACTCCCGGAGCCACCTCGATATTTCGGTTCTCGAGGAGCTCAAATCCCGCCTCGCCAAACACCTTCCGCGAAGCTTCGGGGCCACCACGGCCGTAGTACTCGTGGTTGCCAAGGACGGCAAATACACCTCGAGGCGCACGAATTTGCCGCAGTTCGGGCAAAAGGCGTCGAACTGCTGCCACGTCTCCATCCACAAGGTCACCGGTTACGACCACGATCTCGGGTCGAGTTTCATCGATCAGGCCTCTGATCTGGTCGATGCGACGGCGACCTGCCATCGCACCGAGATGAAGATCGGAGACCTGGAGGATTCGAAGACCATCGACGGTTTCTGCCAGACCAGGCAGAGGCACCTCGACACGCACAACCCGGGGAACAGCCAATCCGCCTATCCAGCCCGCCAGAGCTCCAGCCAAGGCAAGCCCCGCTGCGGCGCTCCGCAGTCCGGGAACCCAAGGTTTGAAGGCAAACCCGCCCAGAGTCGCAAGATCGACAACAGCAAACACGACCAGGAAGAGGAAGACCACACCTATCCACAGACCGCCACCATACTCAAAGACCCAGGCGGAGTTATACCAACCCTTCGCGCTCGCGGCTCGGCCGACGAAGTACGCGAAAAATCCGGCCACCATCACTGCCAGAACACAACGGCGGGCCCAGCCGGAAGAAAAAACGGGAAGAGAAAGTAGACGAGAACCCACATACAGGTGCTCGGCAAGCCAGATGGTCAGAACGATCGTGAGGAAAACGGCAAAACGGGCTGAAGCACTCATTGCTTTGCATAACCCATGGAATCCCTCTCTGCTTCCCGGCCGGCCAAGTTTCGCAAGATCCCACTACCCCGCCAGAGGCATCTGTCTTCTCTGTGGGGTCAGTTGGGAACTGCAAAATCCTTGATAAGGCGAACGACATCCTGGGCCAGCTCGTTCGGGATCGGGATGGTCAGACTGTACTGGGAGATTCTCCAACCATCAGGGGTGAGCACGAGAACGCCGGTGCCTCTGCAGGTCCCATAACTCTCGTTTGAGAGAATCTCGTCAAACCGAGCGGTCTTATTACCGGGGAGAATGGCGACGTGGCGTTCGCCAGGAACATAGGTCCAGCCCTCACCCTTGGAGAAATACGGCTTGGCGAAGGCCTTGAATTGCTCGATGGACCAACGTTCGGTGACGTCGGTGCCGATGAAAACGGCATCTTCGGTGAAGACTGAAAAATAGAGCGCACCATCAGCCTCGGAGGCAGCTCGGTGGAAAATGTCCAGAAGGCTGTCGATTGCCGCCTCCGCTTCGTTTGGGGTTGCTGCTGGGATTGAGCAACACATCAGCAACCCAAGAACGATCAGCCCAAAAACTCGATTCCGCATGGCATTCTCCCCCGTTTGTACTGCGTGCAAAGCAGACTCGATTATCCCACGCCGTCTCCACCGGTGTTACCCGAGCGAAGGCTGGCGATTCACACTGACTTGATCGAAAGAGAAGAGGCAGGGTTGATCCCCGGCAGCCTACCCCTCCTTGCCGTCGGGCCGAGGGGTCAACAAGTACTTGGCATTGACGACAATGTAGAGGGCGAAGGCCAAAGACCAGCAGCCGGCCGAGACAATCAGGGCCGTGCGGGTCAGCTGAGGCTGGAACCAGGGCCCGAAAACGCGCAGCACGGCGGAGAGGGTGATGGCGATGAAGGCAATCGTCATCAACGGCGATACCTGGAGCCTGCGTCCTGTGTGGCCAAGCGTGACCCTCGCCATCATGCCCAAGGTCAAGGTGCCGATGGCACCCGCGGTCAGGGCATGGGTCGCCACGCTTGGTTGAATGCCTAACCAGACGGCGGAGGCCGCCTTCATCAGCAGGCCGGCGACGATCCATGCGTGACCGAGGTGGAGAACCCAGAGAATCGGGCTACCGAGAGTGCGATGCCCTCCCCACCTCACTGCTCGCGCCAGCACCAACAGGCCCGCCGCGCCAGCAACCACCGCCATAACAATACCGGTCGGCGCGAAAATCTCGACAAGGGCCACCAAGCCGACGGCGACGATGGCGGCCATATTAACGCCCGGGATGCTCTGCACCCCTTGATCCTGCAGCGCGTTGCGGGTGAACAGCGGCACAATGCGGCCGGTGACGACGACAAGTATCAGCACGATGATATCTACCGCCACCAGGTCGCCCCGCACCGAGGTCTGCGGCAGAAGTCCCGAGGCGCGGAGATGGTGAACGACGTCGCAGAACCAGAGCACCGGCAACGCCGCCAAGAGCAGGTAGTTCCGGCGGCTGCCGGCCAGGATCAGCGGAATACCGATCACCACCGTCAGTACCAGCAGGAAGCTCAATTCAGCAAGGCCCGCGATTGACGCGATGACGCCGCCGAATCCCACGAGCCGCCCGATACCCCAAATGGCTACCAGAGCGATCAGCAGACCGCCGCGCGCGGTCTTGCGATCAGTCCAGTTCTCGACCGCGGTCAATAGAAAGCCCGCGAGGATCGCCACGGAAAAGCCGAAGATCATCTCGTGGCTATGCCATGCGATGCCCTCGAGCCCGGGCTCGCCCGTCAGGCTCTGATCGTAGTTGGCGGCCCACCATGGAACGAGCGCTGCCCCCAACAAGGCCCCAAAGAGAAAGAACGGACGAAAACCCTTTTGAAAAAATACGTGTTTCATTGGGGGATGATACAAGGACAATGAGAATCCAACGACCAGTAAAAAAAGTTGGGCTACCGGAGGACCAATCCCCCCACTATTCGCCCTCAATAACTTGCAGAGTGCACCGGATTTGGGCACCGCTGTTTGGCGACTGCTTCAGCCGACCCGAAACTGGAATGTTCGCCGCCAATTACTTGATACGGCGCACCCATTTGAACGTAGCGCAAGCAATCTCGGGCGCCGCGGCATTTGACCTCATTGTCCTGCTCTAAATACGTGATTACAGTCAAGACTCCGAAGGCATCCGGCTCCGACGAATACTCCCGGGCCGGTACGACATAAGCGAGATACCCGACCGGGCTCCTGCCGCCGGTCAAGTTCATATGCTGAACAACGCACCTTCGGCCGGTGCCTGAGTCGCCTCCACCCGGGGTAGTTCCTCCGCCTCCGCCACCCGGAACGACCCCGCCACCACCTCCGCCGGGTGATCCACCTGCACCGCCGCCACCGTTTCCTCTCGGTGGCGTTGCCGGTCTGCTCCTCGCGATCGCCTCGGCTATGCGACCTGGATCGCATCCCTTGCGGCGAGCTTCCTGTTCTGAAGTGGCAGCCAACTGACGATGAATTGCACTCGGATGATTGCGGAACATCTGAATATCCGAAAAGAGACGCTCGCACCCGGCATCTTTCTGCCGATTCTCGATGCCTTTCTGCCGTTCTTGAGCAGCAGTATCTACGCATGCCCGCAGGCCCTCATCCCATTGGCCGACTGTGCAACGACATTCCCCGGTAACCGGATCTGGCATCGTCCCAAACTTGAGTGAACAGTTTTCGATGGTCTTCTGTCCACCGGTTTTGACCGGCCCTCCAGCCGTGAGACTGAGACAAGCGCCCTGAATATCGCTCCACGCACCCGATGGGCACGTGCAGGAAAGTTTGCCGGTCGAACGATCACGCCTGAGGACCGTTCCAAACCACTGAGCATCGCAATAGGCCTGCGAAATCTTGGGGGCAGGAGTGCCGGTTCCGGGGACACACCTGCCGAGTTCTGGATCGAGGCGAAAGCCCGGGCAGGTGCATTCGAAGCGCTGCAGTGCAGGCACCCAACTCATGTCTTTGGCACAGGGCTCCGCACCACCGATCTGAACTCTACCGCTGCCCTCGCCGCCTGTGGTTGCGCTTCCTGTTGGCGGCGGCGGACCAGTGGTGGTCGGGACCGGCTGGGCATCGGCATCCGGGTCGATATCCGGCTCACCGACGCCGAGTCCCGCACACTCCTCCAGTGCCGCCTGGAAACATCTCGAAGGCTGAGCCTTCTGGCGGACGCCGCCGCAGTAGACCTCGAGAGCGATTTCGCGGCCCTCTTCGGCAGCTTGACGAGCGCTCTGCAGGTCGGCCTCAACACCGGTCCAGTAGGTTCTCAAGGTCTCGGCCTCGCCCTCGAGATCAACGGCTTCGCCCACGATTCCCACGAGAGGTTGGCATCCATCGCCAAGCATGACTCCGATACCGTCGGCGAGATGAATAGCCTCGGTGGCGTGAGCAACGGCGCGATCGAGGTCGGAGGCAGCGCAGGTCTGGAGAGCGGCAGAGAATGCTGCATCGGCAGCGGCGGCGTTGTCCCGTATCGCCTCCATCAATGCCTGACGATTCTTGATCTGTTGTTCGACGTAGAGACCGTGCTGAAGCAGCTGTTCGTATTCATCGAGGTAGGGACTTCGACACTGAGACACGGCCAGGCGAAGGAGAATCGCCCGGGCACTCTCCAGGTGGCGGCCGGCGACGGTCATGTCGCAGGCACGGTCCATCAAGTAGACGGCCTTGTTGAATTCTTCTTTGGCCTGGACCACCAGTTGATCATCGCCTTCGGCGTCTACGCCCTGCTCAACGAAAAACTGCAGCCTCTCAGCCACACTCGCCTTGCGGTCCTGGTTCTCTTGGAGGCACGGTTGAAGCAGCTCGAGCCAACTGGACAGTTCTTCAACGGCGTCGCCGTCGCACTGCGAAAAGGCCTGAGCTGCAGCAGCTTCCACTCGCCCAACTTCGGCATCGTCCGAGCTGCCCTCCTCAAGGAATCGCTGCAGATCCTGGATAAACTCATCCTTACCTTCGGCACAAATATCGAGCTGATCGAGCTCGGCCAAGGCACTTTCGGCCCACCCCGTATCGCAGCGGGAAAAGGCCTTGATTGAATTGGCCCGGAGGCTCTCGAAGCGAGCGTCCGCTTCCTTTCGGTCGACGATGAGGGCGAGTAACTTCTGCCGGATTTCGGGGTGTTGTTGATCCCCAGCCTGAGCGCAGCGAGTCGGCGCAGAGATCTCCTCAAGACGATTTTGTGCCTCTTCGAGCAGACAGCTTTCGATGAGGCGGCGAGCCTCGACGAGCGAGGTCGCACTTCCGGTGGACTCTGCCTGCTCGGCCCAATGGAGAATTTCCTCGGCTGAGCTTCGCATCGACTGCGAACACGTCATGCGCCGCCCGGCCGTCTCAGTCCACGCAATCACCTCCTGTGCCAAGCCCCTTGCCTCATCGCGATCACACGATCCCTCCGCAGCGCCGAGTATTCCTTGTACCCTCGCCAAATCTCCCCCAAGAGCACTCAGTCTCCCCATCAAAGGTATGAACTTCTCGTCACAGGCCCATCGCGCCTCGTCGACGTACGCGAGGGCAAGATCTGTGGGAAGACTCTCAGCCTCAGGACCGCATCCATAGACTTCATTTCGCGCCCTTTCTCGATTCGCCTGGATGGATTCATGGGCATTCTGGCCGTAAGTTTCCCACTCATGGGCCAGCTCGGCGACGCGGTAGCCCATCTTGACCCATTTCTTGCTTTGGCGAAAGGGATCGCCCAGAAACGCCTGGTCGATATCTTGTCGGGCTGTCGGCCACCGGCACTCGATGGCCGCCTGAAATGCGCTGTCAATCAAGGCGTCGGCTTGAGCCACTCGAATGAGGTATGGATCGTCAGGAGGACTGGGTCCGCTTGCTGCGGACACACCGATTCCAACGGCACTCGCAAGTGGATCAATCAGATCAAGTGGGGCGTCACCAGGCCCCCCGGCGATGTCGATGATGTCGACACAGGTCCGGACCTTTCCGATGCGCCGACTCATGTCGGCCCGCTCACGCGGATCGACCGAGCCGTAAGCCGCATTGACAGCTTGAGCCCCACCAGTCAGCACATCTTTGACGGCGTTGGCAAATAGCATCGTGCCCCCTGCCACCAGGACTACCGGCGCGCCCGCGACGGCGCCCACACCGAGGACAAGAACGCTTGCTGTGTAGCCAACCCAATTGCCGGCGGCCGCACTGGCCACATGCTTACTCACCAAGTTGGGATCTCGGCGGTTTCGTTGAATCTGCTGCTCCCATCCCGGTGGCATTTGGCTACCCTGGGTCCAAGGCTCTCCTCCGGATCCTCCGCTATTGTTTGCCGGCGCCACGTCGCCTCGAAATGGTGACCACCGTGAACGACCTGACAAGGCAAACGCTACCGAGGTGATTTGATTCTTCGTTCGGGAAACTCCCGGGAATGGGTCTGGCCCCGGGATGAAGGCCGCCCGAACGATGCCGGTCCCGGATACGACAGTGTCCCCGTCGCGCTGAGGCTCGTACCGAGCAAGAATTTCACCGTCAATAGGGAGTGATATTACGAATTCATAGCCCCTTTGAACGAAGACGCAGGTCCAGAGAACCGGGAACTGACCTGACCTCAAACGGAAGATTGATCAGGGTCGCAAGACGGAGCATTGCCACCTGTTTTTCCCGCCCGGAAGAGGATTTTTGAAAGGACCGAAAAGCCTGTTCCGTTGTCGCGCGAAAGGCAAGAAGCCGCTCAAGATCAGGCACCGCGCGCATCACGAGAGCCGCCTCTGCAAACGAGAGCTTCTGCCCGTAGTCTTCGGCCTCGCCCTGCGGCCGGCCATCTTGCAACTGGGCAAGGAGTGCAATCGCCTCATTGAAGGCCTTTGAGCGTGCGTCCAGCGATTCAGCGACTACGGCGAGAAAAGGTCGAGATTCTGCATCGGATGCTGTCGAATGAGTCGCCGCCGCCAACTCGGCATGGCCTGCCAAAGTTGTTGCCGCCGGCCTGAGTAAATCCTCAGCCTGTCGCAGAAGTACACCTAGATGAGCCGCCTCTCTCGACCGCATGGCCTCGATTTCCGCCACCAGTTGGAGCTGGCGTTCCAAAACCTCGGTCATGGCCTGAGAGCCAGATCCGGAATCCCAGAGGATCGCCGACTCTTCCAGACTCGCCAAGGTCGACTCAAGCGTCAAAAGCTGGTCACGAAGCGTGCCGGCTCTGGTCCAGGCCCAAGAGCGCCTCTCCCCGAGAAGTCGGCCCTCCCTCAATAGCCGTGATGTCAACGCCAACTGATGCCAAGATCTCTCAGAGCGCCGACGAAGCGCGAGGACACCAGCCTGAGACATCCCCATGGCCTCAGCCTCACGCTCAGTCCGCACCTCGAATAGTGCTTCCAGAATCGGCAGTTGGTCGCCCAGCAGGTCGATCAGAGCCGCCACCGATTCACGCCTCGGCGAGTCCTTCGGTGCAAATTCAAGATCGAACATCGTCGGATGGGCGACGACAAATCCAGGGTAAGCAATCGTTGCGAATTCCCCCGCCCGGGTCGCCGCACTGGCC
>CBDTUG010000048.1:0-7833 GCA_965363555.1 uncultured Thermoanaerobaculia bacterium | reverse complement strand
ACGGCACGCCGTGCCCCTACGTTCCCCTGGCCGCTGTTCACGGACGCTGTCCACTGTCGCGGTCTGCGGACGCTGATTTTCAGCCCCGGCCTTCGGGGTCGCCTGTCGGCGCCCCCGCTCGGTGCATTTTCCCTTTGCAGTACAGGAATCGGGAGGTCTGCCGAAGAAAATGCGAAGCATGGCACGCCCCGTCCGAGAGGGGCGCTCTTGGTTTCTGGGGTGGCCGGCACGGGAACGCAAAGGGGTTCGCACTCGGGTTACAGCGTTGCGTTTCTCTTTGGTTCCGGCTTGGCCTTTGGCAGCTACGACGTCTCCGAATTCCCCTGAGTCATCGCGTAGAGCAACACACCGGTCGCCACGGAAACGTTGAGGCTCTCCACCCTGGGCGCCATCGGAATTGAAACCCATTCGTCCACCCGGTGACGAGTTTTGGCACGGAGCCCACGTTCCTCCGACCCCACACACAAAACCCACCGGTCCGGGACTTTGACCCGGCCTAGATTCTCGCCTGTCGAATCGGCGCCAAACACCCAATAATCCTCGCCGACCAAGCGGACAAGGACGTCTGCGGCAACCTTCGCCCGGACCAGCGGCACGCTGTGGACATGGCCCGCGGCGGCCTTGGCAGCAGCCCCACCAAGAGGCGGCGCCGAAGGCCCCGCTATAATCAGGCCATCGACCCCAAAGGCGGCCGCTGAACGAATCGCCGCTCCCAGATTATGAGGGTCAGCGACGTCATCCAGCAGAAGAAGCCTCCCCGGCATTCCCTCTGAGGCGATGCATTCATCGATTTCTCGCAGCGACACCGGTCCGCACCGAGCTGCACAACCGTTGTGGGCAACCGTTCCGGCGACCTCCCTGAGTTTGCCCGGAGGCACGAAACGGACATCCGCGCCGCGAGCTCTGGCCTTCGATACAATCGCTCGGGCTCGTTTGTCACGGCGACCATCTTGTACCCACACCACTTCGACCGCCTTACCGCTCTCCAGGAGACCGAGGACCGAGTGAAAGCCAACAACCCAATTCCCCTCAGTCATAGGTCGTCCCCAGCCATCAGGACGATGACCATACAGGCCAGGCCCTCACCCCGTCCGGTCCAGCCCAGGCCCTCGGTCGTCGTCGCCTTGATATTGACGTCTTCCGGCTCAAGGTGCAGCATGGCAGCCAGGGCAACCCTGAGGCGTTCACGATGCGGTCCGATTTGCGGCCGTTCTCCCACAAGAGAGACATCGCAGTTGATGGGTCTGAAACCCCTGCTGAGGGCCAGTGTCAGGGCGTGTTCCAAAAAGACCTTGGATTCCACGTTGTTCCAGCGAGGATCGGAGGGTGGAAAATGTTGTCCGATATCGCCCGCCCCAGCGGCCCCGAGAATAGCATCCGTCGTTGCGTGCAATACCACATCTGCATCGGAGTGCCCGTCGAGCCCGAATTCCGACGGCAGCGTTTCACCGCAAAGAACCAAAGGTCTGCCCGCCCGAAAACGGTGAACGTCAAAACCCTGGCCGACTCGAAAGGATTTCACTGTCGACCTCCCGCATCCAAGGCCCGGAGGAAAACAAGATCAGCCTCAGTCGTCAATTTCGGATTCGGGTGGGCGGCAGCCACGGTGACCACCCTCATGCCCAGACTCTCCAAAAGGGCCGCCTCATCAGTCCACTCACTCTCGAAATTGCCAACATCCCAGGCCCGTCGCAAGGCCTCAATCCGAAAAACCTGGGGCGTCTGCGCCAGGAGGACAGCCTGCCGGGGAATGGTTTCGAGGACCTCTGCCCGCGCGTTGACTCGTTTGACCGTATCGGAAGCCGGTTGACCGAGAATGCACCCGTCCGCGCTTCCGAGCCCCTCGACAGCCGCCCGAATATCCGAAGGATGCACCAGAGGTCTCGCACCGTCGTGCACAGCCACGATCTCGATCCCGGGCTCAGCAACGGCTTCCACGCCCTGCCGGACACTGTCCTGGCGGCGTGCCCCCCCCTCGACACAGCTGAGACCACTGCAATCGGTCCCCAACTGTTCAATCCAGAACGGCATTCGATCCGAAGGAACTACCACCGACATGGGCGCCGATGGAAAAGCCTTACGAAGAGCGAACAAGGAGCGCTCGAGCACGGTTGTGGTTCCAAGCTGTTCTGCCAGCTTGTCACCCCCAAATCGCTCTCCACAGCCTCCTGCCACGCAGACAAGTCCGATCTTGGGAGCAACCTGCATATCTCACCAGCTCTCTGCCGGGGCGGGCGATTTACCATCCTCAGGGGCTATGGCTCCCCCCGAGGTGCAACCCGCGACGTCAAGCGCACACCTGGAGCCAATAGCTGATAGCTGATAGCTGATAACTTCCCTCAAACCTCCATGATCTCCTTCTCTTTGACCTGGAGAAACTCATCAATCTTATGGACGTAACTGTCCGTCAGTTTCTGTATCTCCTCAAGGCCGTCGTGCATCTGGTCTTCGGAGATTTCTTTGGCCTTCTCCAATTTCTTGACCGACTCGTTGCCGTCTCGCCGAACCTGCCGAATGGCACTCCGGGAACCTTCGCCGGTGTCGTACGCGATCTTGACCAACTCCCTGCGGCGCTCCTCGGTCAACTGCGGGATGTTCAACCGAATGACCTTGCCGTCGTTGTTGGGAGTCAGACCCAGGTTGCCCTTGAGGATCGCCCTTTCCACATCGGCCAAGACCTTGGGCTCCCATGGTGCGATTACGATCGCATTCGGATCGGGGACCGACAGGGACGCCACCTGGCTTAATGGCGTCGGGCTTCCGTAGTAATCGACGTTCACGCCATCGAGAAGGGCCAACGTTGCCCGCCCGGTCCTGAGTTTCGCCAACTCGTCTCTGAACACGTTCAGGGCGCCGACCATTCGGCCTTCAGCGTCTTTTTCGATTGCTCTCAACGCTTCGCTCATACAGCCTCCTCGGGTCCGACGAGAGAACCTACCTCGGCTCCCAGGACCACATCCTTGAGAATACCAGTTTTCCGAATATTAAAGATCTGGATCGGAATCCCATTTTCCATACAAAGGGAAATGGCAGCAGCATCCATCACCTTCAGGTTGTCTCTCAGCACACGGTTATAGGTCAACCGGGTCAGCAGCCGGGCCTCTGGATTCTTGACGGGATCGGCCGTGTAGACACCGTCAACCTTGGTGGCCTTCAACAAGACGTCGGCTTGAATTTCGTTGGCCCTCAGGGCTGCCGCCGTATCCGTGGTGAAGAACGGATTGCCCGTTCCTCCGCCAAAAAGAACGATTCGGCCCTTTTCCAGATGCCGGACTGCCCGCCTGCGAATGAACGGCTCCGCAACCTCATGCAGAGAAATCGCCGTCTGAACGCGGGTCTCAATGCCAAACTGTTCCAGGGCCGATGACATGGCCAGGGCATTGATGATCGTCGCCAACATGCCCATATGATCACCGGTGACCCGATCGATACCCTGCTCCTGAGCCGAGACACCACGAATGATATTCCCACCTCCGACAACCACTGCCATTTGCACCCCGAGGGCATGAACCTCCGCCAATTCCTCTGCGATGGTTTTGACGACCTCCGGGCTGATTCCGAAAGCCTGATCACCCATCAGGGCCTCTCCAGAGAGCTTGACCAGAATCCTGCCGTACTTGGGTTTCACACCTGTCATCGAACACCGCCCATCTTGATCCCCTGCAACCGCACGATGATACAGGAAAAGAAACTCGATACCCGTTTCGGTGGAATTCCTGGCCCCAAGGGCATCCCCCACCAACCGAGGGCACACACCCGGTCAACCGTCCCGGGCCCGGCCAACGGCCCCTGCCAACAGCCAACGGCCGACGGTTCTCACCGCCTCGGATGCACCAACCGCCAGATCATTGCCCAACCCGATCCGAAAGCTCGATGGTTTCGTTGCTCTTCGAACGGTCGATCGCGCCTGCCGAAACCAAAATCCGAAGGGGTGGTCACATCGCGGTCGATCCAGAAATCGGGTTGCCGCGACGCCCAATGCCGGGTGCACAGGGTACTGCGCTGACCCCCGCCCACCCCGTTTTCAAATGCGTTGAGTCTTGCAGGGGGCTTTCGAAAACCCCATGGCGGAAACTCGCAGCCCTGATGTCGTAATGCGAAAAGGGGCACCCAAAAAATGTATTATTCGGACCTCGCGAGGCGGAAGCCGATGCCGCTGTTCGAGCCGGACGGCGTATCGCTGCGACGATAGGCCGACCGGCAGCCCCGGGAGTAGCCGCCCCAGTAGCCGCCACGACCGACACGGTTCGAGCCCGATGCACGGCCGGTGGGATTCGGATCAGCGGGGATCTCATAGCTACCGTACCAATCCGCCACCCACTCATAGAGATTCCCATGCATGTCAAACAAGCCGTACGGATTCGGCAGCTTCGTCCCCACCGGCTTCGTCCCATCGGGGTCGTTGTTCCCGCACCACCACATGTAGTTGGCTGCCTCTGGGAAAGAACCGCATTGGGTGTCCCACTCCGGATTGGAACTGGTGTCGAACGAAAAGGGCGTCTGTGTCGCACTGCCCCCTCGCGCCGCTCGCTCCCACTCAGCCTCCGTCGGCATCCGGAATTTGGTCGTCCCCTGTTGCATATTCAATCGACCGATGAAACTATCGGCGATACAATCAGATCCCGTACTGCCCCCACAGATGTCGTTCCACGATACGTAGTACACAGGATAGTTGTCGCCCACCCCATATCCTGAGGCCGGGTTCGTTCCCATCACCGCTTGCCACTGCGCCTGCGTCACCTCGTACTTGCCCAGGTAGTAACCCTGAGTCAGCGTGACTTGATGCAAGTCTTCACGATCGTACCGTCCACGCTCGTCAGTCGCCGACCCCATCATGAAGGTCCCAGCAGGGATGTGGATCAGATCCATCGTGACTCCCCCAGGTAAGGTGATCGTAATTTCCTGGGCTGCAACACATTTTCGTCCCTGCATGGCGATGGTCGTCGGATCGTCGGTCCCGTTGTCCACCACCGAGGCATAGGCCCATACGCCGTCGCCCGAGGTCGCAGACACTTGGGCCCAGCCGCCGTCGATGTCGGTGCGCCCAAAAAGCCCACGGTAAGGCGCCCCCTCCTGGACTACCTGCCCGGCCTGGACCGTCAGTTCGAAACTACCCACGAACTCACCCAGACGATCAAAGAGCACAATCGACACCTCCGCCGGCATCGAGCCCATATTCACCACACCGATATTGGTTCGAAAGGCACTGCTCTCGCTCAAGTGCTGCAGGGTGGCGCCTTCCCCAGAAGCCAACCCGTCCTCGACCTCAATCGCCGGTAGCGCCTGACCAAAGGTGCCTTTGGGGGCTTCGTTGTAGGTCCTCGAGGTCACCGACACCGGGTTGTCGGAACGGATCTCGAGGCTTCCGGAAGTGTTGCCGTCGACAAGCTGCGCAACGACATCGTCCAGCTTCAGGTGCTCACGGAAATTGACCGTAAACGTCCGACTCGCCAACCCGGCCGACCTATGCAACACAACCTCGACAGCAACCGACCCCGCACATTCGTTCAGAAGCCCCAGGTCCGTCTTCCACATGCTTGTGCCCACTCCAGGAGTGTGTGCGGCGATCGGAATCCACACCGTGTGCTGGGCCAAGACAGGCGCAGCGACGGCAAGGACGATGATGATGATGAGAACAGATCGTTTCATGAGTTTCTCCTCCTGATCCCCGGTGGAATGTGCTCTATTGAGCGGAATTCAAAGTTCACTCTACCGGAACCAACACGAGCAACAAAGAACGTGGCCCTTCTCTTGGAAGCACCACCGGGTAGACACAGGCGCCCGGCCGAAGGCCCGTAGATCCGACAAGATCCGCGGCCTCGACAAGGTCCAGGAAGGTCAACACCGTCAGCGCCCACACCAGGGGCGGGCGCACCTGGCTTCAAAAAAAACACCCGCCGTTCCGGCGGGTGTTCAATCTGTAGTCTTACGAGGCCCTTAGGCGCCCGCTCCAAGCTGGTAGCGAACAAAAGAAAGGACTGTCGCGTCCGGCCCGCAGGTGTTCTTCAGGTACTCCCCGACCGATACGGACGAGTCCTTGGCGAAAGGCTGCTCGAGCAGGACTTCATTCTCGAAGAACTTTTCCATCTTCCCGGTGACCATCTTTTCGGCGATGTGCTCGGGTTTCCCCTGTTCGACCGCCTGCCTCATCGCAATCTCCTTCTCGTTCGCCAGAAGATCAGCAGTGACCTCCTCGCGAGCGACAAAGCGCGGGGCACTCGCGGCGACGTGCAGCGCCACATCATGGAGGGCCTCTTCACTGACCGCACCGCTGCCCTCGACGACAACGCCCATTCGGCCGCCCATATGAATGTAGGAGGCCAGCGTATTGCCGTCTCCGGGGTTAACGACCGCGCACTGGTTGAGCACGATGTTCTCGCCGATCCCAGCAACCATCAGGGAAACCGACTCGTCAACCGTATGAGCGGGATCAACCGACATCGGCTGAGCCTTCAACTCGTCGACCGAGCCGGCGCCGCTTTCGAGCACCTGTTGGACCAGAGTGTCGGCAAATTTCCTGAAATTCGGTAACTTCGAAACAGGCTCCGTCTCGCAGTTGAGCTCGAGGATCGCTTTATGACCGGCATCGCCTACGATGACCACCACACCGTCATTGGCAGCACGATGAGCCTTTTTGGACGCGGCCGCCAGCCCTTTGGTTCTCAAGAATTTGATGGCTTCATCCATGTCGCCGTCAACTTCAACCAACGCCTTCTTGCAATCCATCATGCCGGCGCCCGTGCGCTCCCGGAGTTCTTTTACTGCTGCTGCTGTTATCGCCATATCAAACCTCTTTGAAAAAGGGCCGGGCGCTCGGTGCGCCCGGCCATAAAAAATCAATATCTCAGACTCTCAGGCCTTGGCCGAATCCTCTTCCGTCTCGGTCTCAACCTTTTCCTCGGTAACCGTCGGCTCTTCGACTGCCGCGACAGGTTCCGTCTCCGGGGCAACCTCGGGGGCGGCCTCCGGGGCAACCTCGGGGGCGGCCTCCGGTGCGACCTCGGGGGCCGGCTCCGGTGCGACCTCACTCACCACAGCCTCTTCCGCTTCCGGCACCGAGTCGGCGACGGCTACGGGCTCGGCGGGTTCTTCGTCAGGAACCGAACTCTCGGCGTCCCCGGGGCCAACGAAACGCTTGTCGGCCAGATTCAGGCCCTCAAGTATATTATCGGCAATCCGGGAGGTGAACAATCGAATGGCGCGAATGGCATCATCGTTGCCCGGAATCGGAAAATCAACGTCCTCCGGATCACAATTGGTGTCGACGACGGCAATCACCGGGATTCCCAGACGATTGGCCTCTTTGACAGCGATGTGCTCGTGCTCGGTATCGACGACGAACAAGGCCTCCGGGAGTCCTTCCATGTCTTTGATTCCACCGATCGCACGGTCCATCTTCTTTCTCTGGCGCTCGAGTCCGATGCGCTCTTTCTTGGTCAGATGGCTGTCTTCGTTGGCCAACGAGACTTCGATTTCCTTGAAGCGCGTAATGGACTTCTTGATCGTGTCGAAGTTGGTCATCGTGCCACCGAGCCAGCGGTGGTTCATATAGAACATGCCGCAGCGGGTGGCTTCTTCGCGGATCGTATCCTGAGCCTGCCGCTTGGTGCCGACAAAGAGTATATTTCGACCGTTGCCCGCCAGGTCGCGAACGAACTCCGCAGCTTCCTCGAAATACTTCAGGGTTTTTTGCAGGTCGACAATGTGAATGCCGTTGCGCTTTCCAAAAATGAAGGGCTTCATCTTCGGATTCCAGCGCCGAGTTTGATGCCCGAAGTGTACGCCCGCTTCGAGCAATTCTTTCATCTGAATCGTGGCCACTAATCTCTCCCT
>CBDTUG010000047.1:0-7851 GCA_965363555.1 uncultured Thermoanaerobaculia bacterium | reverse complement strand
GCCGCTGGGTGCCGTGCATCGGCGGCCACAGTAGATCACTGGTGAGAAGTGCGGGATTGCCACAAAACGAAAGACAAGGAGGGGACAACCCCCCCTACAACGAAAACCGTAGGGGCGGGGTTTGTCCCCGCCCGTGTTGATAGCTGATGGCTGATGGCCGACAGCTCCTTACCCCATCTTTGACCTGACCGCCTCCAGTTTATCGTCCATGGTCTGCTCGCGGTCGGTCCGGGTTCCCAGGCGCATGTTGGTGGCGACTCGGGGCGCACCCATGGCGTGCAGAACCTCGTGGCACTGCTTCAAAGCGGCCATGACCTCATCCCAATCCCCCTCGATATTGGTGCCGTTGGCGTGCAGGGTGGGTTCGAGCCCGGCCTTGGTGAAGGTCTGTTCGCAGGCGGCGACGTAGCCGGAAAGGGAAAGGCCGGTCCCAATGGGAATGATGGCGATATCGACAATGACGCGCATGGTGCCTCCGGGGAGAGAGAATATCTCAATTACGCTACACTGTCGCTGGGGGATTGATGACCGCAAATCTAGAACTCTGGTTGGTGCGCCATGGTGAGACGACCCGGAGCGTGGCCAGAGAAATCGCCGGATGGAGTGACCCGCCACTGACAGAACGTGGACGGCGCCAGGCGAGTGCCCTGCGCCCCAAATTATGCGGTGAGGTTTTTGACGGCGTCTGGTGTTCGGATTTGCAGCGGGCGAGGACGACGGCTTCTCTGGCCTGGGGAGATGCCGCCCCTGACTCTCGGTTGAGGGAGTTCAACTTTGGCGAAATGGAAGAGTCCCCATTCGAGACCATTGACCCTGGATTGGCCGCCAAGGCAATGCTGTTCAGAGATTTTCAGGCGCCGGGTGGGGAAAATAACATTGTATTCAGATCCAGGCTCGAGGGCTTCCTCGAGGAGTTGCCACTGGGTCGTCACCTGCTCTTCGTGCATGGCGGTGTCATCCGCTCACTGGTGCAGGATTTGGGCATAGACCGTTTCGTGGCGACCTGTAGTGTCGTTGGGGTTGACTGGTCGGCTCAGCGCCTGCTGTTCGTCGACGAACCGGAGGATGCCGAATCTGTGTTGGAAAAATAGCCCAGTCGCGGCCAGCCCTTCTGGGCCCTGGTAGAGGAACTGAATGATGACGAGCCGCAGAACAATCCTCCTAGAGCAACAGACAATTGAAATATCGGCATTTTCGGGGAAAACCTTGACGGGAGCTTGAGGGCACGTTGATAATGAAGTGTTAAGAAATGGACTGAACGGAGGCGTCATGGACTCATTGGACACCATCCTTAAGAATCTGAAACAGGCCCAGGATCACGGCAAGGATGCAATCGAGGGGCGAGTGGAGGCTATTGCCGATCGTTTGGGGCAATTGGTCGAAGAAGCGACGACCTCGGTCAGGGATTCGATGGCCCACGAGGCGGAGGAACTTTTCCCAACGGCCGATATCAGCCGGACCCTGGAAGAACTGCACGGCCGGGTGACTGAACTGGAGCAAGAGAAGATCGGCGTTGCCCAGGAATTGGAATGGGCTCAGCGCCGGCTTGCTGAAGTTCAGGCCGAAGAGACGCCTGAAGTGCATTCAAGCGGGCCATCTCTCGAACTGCTGAGAAAATTGGATCGAGCTCGTTCTCAGTCGGAACTCTTGAAGGAGTTACTCCCGGCGTTGTGTGACGTCGTCGCTCGAGCAGTGGTGTTGGTCATTCGGGGTGGTGAGGTCACCGCCTGGAGTGGGATCGGCTTTGCGGATGGGGAGTCTCTCCGTCAGTGGCAGACCACGGTGCCGGCATCGCCGGCCATTCACGAGTTGGTATCCCAATCACGGCCGGTCCGTTTTCTGGCGGAAGACGAGGGGGTCTTCAAGGGATGGCTGGCTGCTGAGGGGCTGCCTGATCAGTCGCTGTTGGTCCCGGTCTGTCTCCGGGGACAACTGATGGGTTGTTTGTATCTCGATAGCGGTGCGGATGGTCCCTGGGAACCGGAGGCGGCGCAAGCCCTGGTCGCGGTTAGCTGCTGGATGATCGACACCCTTCATGCTCGGCAGGAGGTTCCGTCATCAATGGTCGCGGAGCCCATGACTCTGGAGATCGAACCGGAGGACGTTGGCGGGCCT
Organism: uncultured Thermoanaerobaculia bacterium; assembly: GCA_965363555.1. Classification (GTDB taxonomy): domain Bacteria; phylum Acidobacteriota; class Thermoanaerobaculia; order Thermoanaerobaculales; family Sulfomarinibacteraceae; genus DAOWGJ01. The sequence continues at coordinate 5,736 of CBDTUG010000047.1, read as the reverse complement.
GAGGATCTCGGGGTGGAAATCGAAGAGGAGGAAGCGCCGATCCCCGACGACTTGGCGGCTGAAGCTGAGGAAGCACCTCAAATCGTCGACGACTACGGTGTCGATGAGACGCCGGCCGGTGAGGTCCCTGAATCTGTGACCGTTCCTGAACCGGAAGACGTTGTCGATGCCGGAGAGGCTAAAATTTCGGGGCCGGCGATTCAGGATTTTGACCCCTCCGCAACGATGCGGGTTGACATTTCGCCAGAGATGGTTGAAAGGCCGTCAGAGCCCGAGCTGATACCAGAATATGAACCAGAGCCTGAACCAGAGCCTGAGCCTGAGCCCGAGTACGAAGCAGAGCCGGAACCAGAGCCGGAACCAGAGCCGGAACCAGAGCCTGAGCCGAAGTCGGTTGAGGTAACGCCTCCGTCCGGGCAAGTTGTCCCGCCGCCGCCGGCGGAACCGGTGGTCCCGGAATCGACCGTGGAGGGTCGTTCTGCCGAGGTTCAAACTCGACATGAGGAGGCCAGACGTTTTGCTCGTCTGCTGATTTCAGAGATCAAGCTCTACAACGAAGACGAAGTCGAGCGGGGGCGCGCAGGGAAGGATCTCTACCAGCGGCTCCGAGAGGACGTCGACCGGTCTCGGGAGATGTACGAAAAACGCATTGCCGAGGATATCCGGTCGGAGAGCGACTATTTCAAAGAAGAGATGGTCCGAATCCTTGCCGACGGGGACGAGGAAGCGCTGGGAGTTTAGGCATACCCTCGATCTGCTTCAAAAACACGAGGCGAAGTCACAGGTCGCCTTTGGTTGATTCAGGGAACAGGGAGCAAAAACGTCCAACGTGCAATGGTCAACATCGAAGGAGATGGTACGGGGTCTATTGCCATCAGCTAACGGCTAAGCGCTCCCTGGCGGTACAGCTATGAATCGCCTCGGCGTGATCCTTGTCTGGGTTCTGTGGATTGCTGCGTGCGGGCAGGGCCCGGAAGATTCTCCGATGGAAGGCGGTCGAGCGTTTCGATTGGGGGCCATCAAGAAGGGTCTGGCGTTGCGGACCGGCAGCCCGGAGGCGGCGGCCGAGGCTCTGAGGGGGGCTGGTGTCGGCCCGGAGCTGGAGCGGTTGCGTTTCGAAGTGTGGCTGGATTCTCTCGAGCGGGGGCAGGTCTCGCCGGAGGCTTGGACGGGTTTTTTTGAGCAGGGGCCCCCCTCTGATCTTGAGGACCGCGCCAGGCTGGCATTTGCTGGAGCGCTTGTTGCCGAAGGCCGGTTTGAGGCGGCATCAGACATTCTGGCTGGTGTCGGTGCAAGTGGTTTGGTGCAGGCCGATGTGCTGCGCCTCACCTGGGCCCAACCAGAAGTCCGTGACATCATTGCGGGTCGCCTGGCGGTGGTGGCGCCCGCCGTTCTCCGGAATGAGGCGCCCTCTCTTGAAAAGGCCGTTGTCGCTGTCCTGGGTGCCGGAGACAGGATTGCTCGTGGTGTCGCCTGGAGGGAGGCCGGACACCCGGCCCGGGGTGCGGCTGAGCTGCGGTCCATCAGTGTCCGTGGTCTCTTGGAAGGGCGCCGACGCCTGGAGTTGGCCCGTTGCGAGTTGCAACGTGGGTCGACTTCTGCGGCGCTCCGGCTCTTGCCGCCACTGTCCCGATGCGATGGCGACGAAGCTCTGGTTCGGGCCTCGAGTTGGCGTCGAAGGGCATGGTCCCGTTTCCCGGGACAGACCGCCGTTGAGGCCTTTGAGGAATGCTTGGTGGCGGCCCAAAGGGCTGTGTTGCTGATCGGTGGTGCCGACTTACAGGCCTTGGAGCTTCAGCTTGAGTGTGGAACCGGGGCCGGCCGACTCGAGCCGGCGCTGGCAGCGTGGCAGGCGTTGGCACAGAGCAACTGGCAGGATTCTCGCCGTTCATGGTTGGGGCGTCGTCTGGGTATTGCCCTGGCCCGGTCTGGGCGTTTCGGTGGAGTTTTCGAGAGCATGGCCTCAAGTCTGGAAGATCATCGACGTTGCCTTCTTTTTGCGGCGGCGACGGAGAGGGCTGAGATCAACCGGGCAGCGGTGGCCGAACTTGCGGTCGTCGGCATCCCGGATATCTACGCCCTGTGGTCCCTGGATGAGATTGGAGAGTCCAGCCCTTCGGAGCTCGACCTGCCGTCTCCTATCGACATCGTTGACGCCCCTCCGACCGTTGCCTGGCTGATGGATCTCGGGGAACAGGGCCTGGCCTCCCAAGAATGGCGTCGTCTGGTGGCAGCCCGAGGGGCCCAGCCAGGTGAGGTCCTGGCCGCAGCGACCTTCGAGGATGGCCGTGGCCGGCCGGATCTGGCTATTCGGGGGTTGCGGCGAGGGTTTGCCGATCTCGGGGGTCCTGCAATGACCAGGGTTCCGGAGAATGTCGTCAAGGCCTACCTGCCGCTGAGGTGGACGCAGGAGTTGAATGTGGCTGGCCGTGAGTTCGGTCTTGATCCCTGGGTGCTGGCGGGATTGGCGCGCCAGGAGAGCATCTTCAATGCCCGCGCCCGGTCTCCGGCCGGTGCGCGCGGGGCGGTGCAACTGATGCCGGGAACGGCAAGAGGCCATGCCGTCGCGCTGGGGCTGGGACGGACGCCGGATCTCTACGACCCGGCGATCAACCTCCGGTTGGGGGCCAGGGAGCTGTCCCACCTGATCAAGGTCTTCGGGGAAATTGAGCCTGCCCTTGCTGCCTACAACGCCGGAGAAAGCCGAGTTCGCCGCTGGTGGAAACGATGGCCGGAGACGCGGCGATTCACCGAGGCCATCCCAATTCCGGAGACCTACAACTACGTCCGTCGTGTCGTTTTTCTCAGTGAGGCCTATCGGTTGGTGTGGGCCCAAGAATGGGTGGAAGAGGTCAAAGAGGTCGAATAGATCAATATGTCGAGGGAATCCGGTACACCAGATCAGTCGGGATAATTTCATTCCAAACTGTTGAATATTTCAACGGATGCAACCGTTGAAATATTCCACTTGAATATTCTTTCAATCATAGAATCCTTGAAAACAAAAGATTTACCACTTGACGAATTTGTGAATTGGCGCACAATGGCGATCGGAGGGTCTGTCATGACTGTGTCATTTTCTCTTGAAAGTCTGAAGTTTTCCGCCGGCAAAAGAGGTCTGATCCTCGCACTGGCGCTGGTCGTACCGTTTATGCTCCTGGCCGTGCCGTCTCACGCAGTGGCGGAAGAGGACTATGAACCTATCGATTCGTCGATGTGTGGCGACTGTCATGAGGCCAGCGAACACGGGTCATCGTTTGACGATGACCTGAACCATTCTGTTCACGAAGGAATGGAGTGTCTGGACTGTCACCAACACCAGGACACCATTCCCCACAAGGAATTCGATGAGCCTTTCTACGTCGGGTGCGAGGGATGCCGGACATGTCACGAAGACGCTTCAGACCAATACCAGGCCCATGGCCGGGCGGCGATCGGAACCTGCGAAGACATGCCGCATTGCTCTGACTGCCACGGTTCCCACGACATCCTGCCGTCATCGGCCGCCCGTTCACGCGTTCATCCGGCCAATCTGCGGGAGACCTGCGGGGCCTGCCACGAGAATCTGGATATCACAACCAAGTACGAGACCCTGTACGACCATCCGGTGGAGATGTACGAAGCCAGCGTTCACGGCAAGATCGGCACCGGCGGCGCCTACGCTGCGGCCGATTGTGTCGACTGCCATGGCATCGCCGGCTCGGCCCACAAGATTCTGGCGCCCAACTATCATGAGAGTGCGATCTCCCATGAGAACATCCCTGAGACCTGCGGCCAGTGCCACAAGGCAATCACTCAGGATTACTGGGACGGCATCCACGGCAAGTTGGTCAAGAGCGGAGTGGCGGGATCACCTGTCTGCACCGATTGCCATGGCGAGCACGGCATTCTCTCCGCCGCTGATCCCAACTCGCCGGTATCCAAGGCCGAGGTGGCCCTGCAAACCTGTGCCCGGTGCCACAACGCGATGGTCCTCAACGAGAGGTATGGCATGGAGGGCGCCCGGGAGGCCTACTTCATCGACACCTATCACGGCCTGAAGTCCGGTGAGGGCGATTCCAGTGTTGCCAACTGCGCATCATGCCATGGCGCCCATCGCATCCTGCCCAGCTCGGATCCTGCGTCGTCGGTCAATACCGCCAACCTGAGACAGACCTGCGGCGAGTGCCACCCCAAGATCACGGATACGATTGCCCAGAGCCCGATTCACGGCGTTGGTGATCTTCAAAAACGTGCGCCGATCGCCCAGTGGGTGCAAAAGCTCTACATTCTGTTGATCATCGTCGTCATCGGCGGCATGTTCCTTCACAACGCCCTGGACTACATCAGCCGGGTCCGCGTGATGCTCGCACGCAGGCCCCGTGTGCGCCGCATGCGCATGGATGAGGTCTGGCAACATACGATTCTGATGGTCAGCTTCATCGTCCTGGTGGTTTCGGGGTTCTCCCTGACCTACCACCAGAGCTTCATGGCCAAGTTCTTCTTCGGATGGGAGGGTGGCTTCGCCATGCGGGGCACGGTCCATCGCGTCGCGGCGGTGATCATGACGATTGGTTCTTTCTGGCACCTCTTCTACTGCTTCACCGCACGGGGCAAGAAGTTCGTCAAGGACATGTTGCCGACGATGGCTGACGTGCACTTCTTCATCAACAAGATGTTGAGCTTCATCGGCAAGGGTCATTCCGCAGGTTGCACACAGAGATTCAACTACGCTGAAAAGGCCGAGTACTGGGCCCTGATCTGGGGCACGATCGTCATGGCCGTTACTGGACTTCTCCTGTGGTTCGACAACTTCTTCAGTGCTTTCTTCGGCCGTGAAGTCTTTGACGTCGCGGTGGTCGTGCACTTCTGGGAAGCGTGGCTGGCGAGTCTGGCGATTCTCGTCTGGCATATGTATGGCGTGATGTTCAACCCCGAGGTCTACCCGATGAATCCGGCATGGATCAACGGCACGATGTCGGAAGAGTTGTACAAGCACGAGCATCCAGGTCATCTCGAGGAAGCACGCGCGGAGACCGATGATCTGCTGCAGAAACACCTGCAAAAGGTCCGGAGGGATCTGGGCGACGATGGTGAGCCGCCGAACTCGATTGCGTAATAGGCAGTAACGACTGAAACACAACACCCCGCCGGAAGGCGCGGTGTTGTTTCAGGTAGCAGGTGACAGGTTTCAGGAAACCCGAGGCCCTCTGAGATCTGATACCTGCAAAAGAGAACTCTGGTGTTGGTTCTGCATCCTGGGACCTGAGACCTGCGAAGGGCCATGTGCCGCCGCCTCGGTCGGTCAGATTCTCTGTAGTTCGTAGCTGTGTTTTCTTGTTCCAGTTTCCAGTTTCGGATTTCTTGGCACCCCTCCGCTGGAAGAACGAGTAGAATGTCCCAGAAAAGGAGCTCAGATATGGCTGTCGATCCCAAATTGCTGGAAATCCTGGTCTGTCCTGTGGATAAGACTCCGTTGGAGGTGATCGATCTCCCACCTTCGATCCGGGAGTCGTTGGTGAATAAATACCGGGAGCAGTTCAAGGACGAAGAACCTGTCGTTGAAGTTGGGTTGCTGTCGCCCGCCGGACGGGTGTACCCGGTCGTGTCCGATATTCCTGTGATGCTGGTCGACGAGGCGCTGGCTCTTGAGGACATTCAGTCCGCATCCTCTTGAGGCTGCGGCGGCGGGATTGCTCCTGGTAGGCGTGGCGGTCAGTCTTCAGATCGCCCTGTCGAATATCCTATTGGGCCTTG
>CBDTUG010000046.1:0-7891 GCA_965363555.1 uncultured Thermoanaerobaculia bacterium | reverse complement strand
GTAGGGACATCGCGCATCGCCCGGAGGGCGATCACGGCAAAGCCGTGAAGGTCGCAAAGCGGCCAGCGTGGGCTGGAGGAGGGTGAGTTGCGAAAAGCACGGCAGAGTGCTGTGTGTCGGTCGTCGCAGCAGATCACTGGTGAGAAGTACGGGCTAGTATTTCGGCGGGCCTTCGGTGCGGTCGTTGCCGTTGGTCTTGTTGGGGTGACCCTGTGGTTGGCCGGTCCTTCCACGGTCGGCGGCCTTGTCATTGGCGTGACGCCGATGGAGATATGCTGGGCTCTGGCGGCAGCTGCGGGCTCTCTCATCTTCAGAGGGCTGCGCCTCTCCCTACTGTTGCCCCCGGGGGTACTTGGTCCGTTCCGGGCTGTTCCGATCGCCGCCTTCGCCCAGGCCGCGGCCATGTTCGTGCCGGCTCGGTTGGGAGAACTGGCCCTTCCCTGGCTGCTGAGACGAAATATCGGCCGCGACGGGGCCTCTGGGGTCGCCACCCTCCTCGTTGCCAGGACCCTGGACACCGCAGCTCTCGGGGCCTGGGCCGGCGTGGCCATCCTCTTCCGCTGGGGCCTGGGGGCGCCCATGGCATTGGCTGCAGCCGGCGCCCTGCTGCTGCCGGTGCTGCTGCTGCCGATAGTCGTCGGCGCCTTGGATCGCTGGGTGGGGGAACGTGAGCAGGATTGGAAAATGCCCGGCCGAACCTGGGCGGATCGGCTCCACGGGATTCGGGCGGGCTTCGACGATGCCCGTACCAGGCCCTTTCGGCTCGGGGCCGCAGCCGCAGCCTGCATAGGATCCTGGGCTTTTCAGTGGACCCTGGCCTGGCACCTCCTGGCCGCCATGGGATTCCGGTGGCCCGTCTGGGATGTCGTCACCGGTTCGGCCGTTGCATCAATTTCCAACCTGCTGCCCATCAACCTTGTCGCCAATTTCGGAACCCTGGAGGCTGGTTGGACGGCTGCCTTTGCTGCGATGGGCGTCAACCTGGACATCGCGGCAGCGACCGGCCTGGCCTGCCATATCTGGGCTCTGGTCTTTGCTGCAGCGTTCGGCGGTCTCGGGTGGCTAGCACTGGGACCGATGAAACTACCGGCAAGGGTGGAATGAGAGATCCCGTGTGGAATTTCTGAATAGCAGGCCCTGCTATTCAGATCCCTTTCGCTCGGCAGCCTTGACTTGGTTCCAAAGGCTATCCAATTCGCCCAGTGTCATCTCAGCGAGCGTTCGGCCGTCTTGCTCTGCCAGGGCTTCGACTCCCTGAAATCGCCTGAGAAATTTGGAATTGGTCTCCTGCATCGCGGTCTCCGGTTCTATGCCGAGGTGGCGGGCGAGATTGGCCATGACAAACAAAATATCGCCCATTTCCGACCGCACCCGGTCCAGAGAAGCCTCGTCACCGGCCCGCACCTCGGCTTCCAGTTCTGCGACCTCTTCGTGCAGCTTGTCGATGACGTCTTCCGGGCGTTCCCAGTCAAATCCAACGGCCGCGGCCTTCTGGGTCATGCGATAGGCCTTGAGTAGGGCGGGGAGGGAGACTGGAACACCGTCGAGCACGGAGGTTTTCCGTGTTTGGGTGCGTTCCTCTCGTTTGATCTCTTCCCAGTTGCGTACGACCTCATCAGTGTCCTCGACCGACGTCTCCCCGAAAACGTGAGGATGGCGCCGGATCATCTTCTCCGAAATGCCGTCGACGACGTCGTCCATGGAGAACCAGTCTTTTTCTCGGCCGATCTTTGCCATGAATACGATCTGCAACAAGAGATCACCCAGTTCTTCACACAGGGCTGGACCGTCCCCGGACCTTATGGCCTCCGTAACTTCGTGGGCCTCCTCGAGCATGTAGCCTGAGAGTGTCTCCAGGGTCTGCTCCCGATCCCAGGGACATCCACCAGGCTCCCGCAACCGATTCATGATACCGACAAGACGATCAAAGGCTTCTGACATATCGGGATTCTACTCTGTCCCGTCCAGCGCCCTCCTTGAGGATGAAAAATCGGCGTATGGGTAACTTCTGCGACATGCGACATGCGAATCGGGATCGGGAACGGGCGCGGGCGCGGGAAAAGCACTATACTGTGAATGGAAAATCCCGTGGCTCGGCCCAGAATCATCGTCACCGGCGCGTCCGGTTTCGTAGGGAGGCATCTCCTCGACGAAATGAAGGAGTGCTTTCATATCTATGCCTTGGCCCGAAGGTCACAGGCCCAATGCGGCGCCTCGATCCACCCCAACATCGATTGGACCCAGGTCGACATTGCAGAATCCGAACCGCTCTCAGCTGCCCTTGAGTGGATCCGTGCAGAGGGCCCCATTGATGCTTTCATTCACCTGGCGGCCCACTACGATTTCACAGGAAGGAACAGCCCCGAGTATCAGCGCACCAATATCGACGGCCTTCGCAACATCTTGGACCTCTCTCGAAACCTCGGACTTCGCCGTTTCATCTTTGCCAGTTCCCTCGCCGCCTGTCCTTTTCCAGCCCCCGGTCATTCGATCAACGAGCACACTCTCCCTGAGGCCAAGAACCCTTACGCTCGTTCCAAAAAGGCCGGTGAAGCCATGGTCCGCTTCTATTCGGAAACGTTTCCGACGTGTATCGTGCGATTCGCGGCGCTCTATTCGGACTGGTGCGAATACCCGCCCCTGTTCAATTTCCTCAGCAATTGGCTGTCAAAGGGATGGAATGCCCGCATGATCGGCGGCCGAGGCACCTTCGGAATCCCGTACATGCACATCCGCTGCGCTGTCTCTTTTCTCAGTTACGTTCTTCGAAACCTCGACCTACTGGAGTCCGGTGAAATTCTCAACGCAAGCCCCGATGGCACCGTTACCGTCAGAGAGTTGTTCGACGCTGCCACGCTGGCCTATTTTGGTGAAAGGCACCGCCCTACCCACGTCCCCAAGATTGTCACACGAGGCTGGCTCCACCTCCAGGACACGGCCGGGAAGGCAATCGGGAGACGACCATTCGAACGCCCCTGGATGGCTCGATACCTCGACCAGCAACTGGTGATCGACGCATCTCAAACTCGCGAACGACTCCACTGGGCCACGAGACCCCGTTTCAATATCCTCAGGCGCATGCCCTTCCTGGTAGAGAACCTCCGGACCCAGCCGCTCCACTGGAGCGAAGTCAATAACGCGGCGATGCGCAAGGAGGAGTCGGGATTCGGGCTGAAAATCCAATGGCTTCTGGAGAAGCACCAGGACGAAATCTGCCGCCGAGAGGTCGAGACCCTCTTGTCTGAGGACACCGATGACACCTTCGGAACCTACAGAAGGTTCGATCGTCAGGAAATTGCCGTCAGAGTCCTTGGAGCAATCAGGAACCTCAGGCGAACTATTCGAACCCGGGAGATGGAGCCCGTCGGTGGTCATTGCAGAGGAGTCGCCAGAGACCGATTTCAGGAGGGCTTCTCTGTCGAAGAGGTCTGTGCCGCATTTTTGAGATTGGGCACGATCTGTATCGAGACCCTGAATGAAGATGATCTCGCTCCGGGCTTCGAGCAGGCACTGAATGAGAGGATCACCATGGCCATCCAGTTCGGAATCGACGAGATCATGGACGAGTACGAGATCCTCGCGGCCGATGGCGGAAATCCATGTTCGAAGTATCAGTAGGAGCTATCAGCTCTCAGCTGTTAACGACGACCCCCAAAAGAGTTTTCAGCTGATAGCTGAAAGCTAACCCTTTACGGTCCAGCCTTTTGCTCGGAGGATTTCTCGCAGTTGGTTCAGTCGATCGCCCTGGATTTCAACCCGGTTTTCGACAACCGTTCCACCGGCGCCACAGAGCTTCTTCAGCTCCTTTGCCAGGGCTTTCAAAAAGTCCTGATTTTTGGGCAGGGAGTCTATAACCGTCACTGTTTTACCCTTGCGACCGGCCTTTTCGATACGCAATCTGGCCACAATCCGGTCCGGCACCGAATCCTGGGATTCAACGGCACAGGAACAATTTTTTTCCGGCCAACCGCATCGGGGACAAACTCTGCCTAACTCAGTCGAAAAAACCGTTCCGGCTTTCTTGTTCTTCGCCATCATCCGAGGATACGGCACATTCAACTAAAAATCGAAATTGCCGCCTCGGGGATTCGCCAGGCTATCATTCCCCTATGGCACGATCCCGGCACACCGGACCTCCACCGCCGTCCGACCCCGATTCAGGAATCTGGCAGGGCCGGAGTGTCGCCCGGGTTGCGGAGTCGCCGGACGGCATGACCGTCCTGGTTGGAAAGACGGCCGGGGACAATGACATTCTGAGCCTCAAGCTGGCTTCGCCCCGGGACTGGTGGTTTCACACGGCCGGAGAGAGCGGGTCCCACGTCGTGGTTCGCAACCCGGACAATCTCGACCGATTGCCTCGGAAGACCCGACGATTTGCCGCCGCCCTGGCTGCGGGTTATTCCAAGGCTCGGGGGGGCGGCAAAGTTGCCGTTCATGAGGCCAGAGCCCGGGACGTTTCGAAACCAAGAGGCTTGCCGCCCGGCAAGGTTGTTCTCAGCCGTTTTGCGACCCTCAGGGTTGAGCCGGTGAGACTTGAGGAGTAGAACGTGCAACGTTCTTACGTGCCAAGCGGACTCAACACAACCTTGGATCTGGCGCCTTCCACCTCCCTGACCAGACGAGGCACCAGATAGCCGGGAAGACGGGCTGATACCTCGGCCATCAGCGCCTTGGCCGTATCTTCCTCGACCTCAAAATGTGCCGCTCCGTTGACCTTGTCCAGCAGGTGAAGGTAGTAGGGCAGGACACGGCAGTCGAAAAGCGTCTGGGACAACTCCACCAGGCTCTTGGAGTCATCGTTGATGCCTGCGAGCAACACCGTCTGGTTGAGAAGGGTGATGCCTCGTTCAGCCAAGGCGCCGCAGGCGATCTGAACGTCTTCGGACAACTCTTGGGCGTGATTGGCGTGGATCACGATGACGACGGGCACAGCTCGGCCCGATAGAACGCCCAGCAAACTTCGATCGATGCGTTGGGGCAATACTACCGGGAGGCGAGTGTGGATGCGAATTCTCCGAATCGACGTCAGCCGTTCGAATGACTGCAGAATGCCGTCAATCCTGTCATCCGAAAGCATCAGTGGATCCCCGCCGGACAAGATGACCTCGGAGATCGTCGAATCGCTCGCCACCGTTTCGAGGGCTCGGCCGATATCACCTGATTTCTCATAGGGAAAATGGCGTCGGAAACAGTAACGACAGTGGACAGCGCAGGCGCCCGTCAGCACAATCAGCGCGCGGCCCCGGTACTTCTGCACGATGCCCCCGTCGGCAACCCGGGTCTCTTCCCCCAGGGGATCACCGACAAAGCCCGGCACCTCTCGGGCCTCATCGTCAGTGGGTAGGATCTGCCTGAGGATCGGATCCTTCGGTTGGCCCGGTTGGATGCGTGAAACCAGCCCTCGTGGTACTCTCAGGCGGAAGGCCCGTTCAGCCAGATCGGCGGCCGGCCCCAACCCAACGTCGTCCCGGGTCAAGTTGACCTGTTGCAACAACTTATCCACGCTGGAAAGACATTGCGCCAGTTCGTCCCTCCAGGCTCCTGCCGGCCACGGCAGCTCGATCCCTTCCGTGCCGAGAGCCTCGTGGTTCGAGTATGATGTGCGCACGAGAAGGAGATTACACCATGCCGTCATTCAACCTGAACCAGGTCAAGGTCGGGCTCAAGATCATGATGAGCAACGATGCCTGCGTCATCGTCGGTGCAGATTTTGTCAAGCCGGGGAAAGGCCAGGCTTTTACAAGGATCAAGTTCAAGAACTATCGTACCGGGCGCGTCAACGAGATCACAATGAAGGCCTCCGATACCGTTGAGGGCGCAAACGTCATCGATACGGAAATGCAATACCTCTTTAACGACGGCAGTGACTGGACTTTCATGGACCTGGAGACCTATGACCAGGTCACTGCGTCGAAAGAACTGCTCGGCGATACGATCCAGTGGCTGATCGAAGAAGACCTCTGCCTGGTTACTATGCTGGACGGCGCCCCAATTGTCGTGACGCCGCCGAACTTCGTTGTCATGGAGATCGTCGAAACCGATCCCGGCGTTCGGGGTGATACATCAGGGGGCGGCAACAAGCCGGCAACCCTGACCAGCGGCGCTGTCGTCCGCGTCCCGCTGTTCGTTCAGCAGGGCGAAAAGGTCAAGGTCGATTCCCGTACCGGAGATTACGTCTCGAGGGCCTGAGAACAGCGGCCTAAAGATCCACAACTTCGAGGTGTTTCGGGTCTGATCCGAGAATAGCTCTGGCAATCCTTCGAAAGCGGTCGGAGGCATCGGTCAAATGGATGACGACCTGCCCGGCACCCTTTTTTCCCGCGGTGGGGCCCCGGTGCTGCTGGACGACCGCATCGGTCACCGCTGTTGCCGAGTCGATCAGGCTGACGCCCGGTCCGGCGACCCTGGCGAGAGAGGGTTTCAACAGCGGATAGTGGGTGCAGCCGAGAATGATGGCTTCGAGGTCCCTTTCCAAGAGCGGTCGCAGGTAGATTTCGGCGACCTGGTCGGTGATCGGGTGATCGCCCCAATCCTCTTCGGCCAGCGGAACGAATAGGGGGCACGGGGCGGCCGTGACCCTCACCTCAGGTGCTGCCCGGTGAAGGGCCTTCTGATAGGCGCCCGAACGAATGGTGCCTTCAGTGCCGATGATCGCCACTTTCCGGGCGCCTCCGGCCAGTGCCGTACGCACCCCGGGTTCGACCACGCCGAGCACCGGGACCGGAGAGATCCTGGCCAAGGCAGGGAGGGCGAATGCCGACGCTGTGTTGCAGGCCACGACCAGGAGCCTGATGTCGTGTCGGAAAAGATGCTCTGCGGCCTTGAGCGCGTACCGCCGGATTGTTGTCTCGGACTTTGATCCGTAGGGGAGACGAGCCGTGTCGCCCAGATAGAGGTAGTCCTGGCTCGGGAGCCTTTCCCGAAGGGCCGTCAAAACCGTCAAGCCGCCGACGCCGGAGTCGAAAATGCCAATCGCCCCCGGCATTATCGGCAATTCCGAAGCCAGGGCTGGGCCATTCATGAGCTGCCGATGAAGTACTTGTTGAGGACCAACGGCCGAGAGAGATCCAAGTGCCCCGTCAACGTTGATTTTTCAGTTCCGTCGAAAAGAATCTGCACCGCGACGGCCTCAGTGTTCAGGAGGATCGAGTTGACGATGCCATAGATAAGCATTATTTCGATCGCCGAACCCTCAAGAGCCTCGGGTGGTCCGCTGAGGTCGAGGTAAACCCAACCCTCAGGTGAAACGAAAACGGTTCTCAGTTCCGCTGGGTAGGGGAGAATCGGCTGGAGGGAACTCCGGGGACCGGCGAGCAATTCGGCGAAAACGATACGGATTCGGGCGGTGGTTTCCTCCGGGAGGGGCACCGTTCGGATTTCGGGATGAAGAAGTCCGTCGTCACCCGCGAAGAAGAGGGTGATTCTTTGCTCGGGTGCAGGCGTTGGCGTGGGCGGTGCCTCGGCGGGGACGACATCCGCAACCGGTACGACCTGGTTGGAACCTGCCACCAGGAGCCATGCCAGCAGGGCCCCGACGGCCAGGCCGGCCAGCAGGATGACGATTAAGCGAACGTTCATTGCCTGGCCAAAAAGTCCCCGATGCCAAGGGCGATGGCATCGGCCAAGGCCTGTTGGTGGTCCGGCGTGGCCAGCTGGGTCCTTTCTTCGGAATTCGAAAGAAAGCCGACCTCGACCAGGACAGCCGGCATGGTCGCCCCGGTCAAGACGACGAACGGCGCCTGTTTGACGCCTCGGTCCTTGAGGCCCAACAAGGCGTTCAGCCGCGCTTGTACCCTGAGGGCCAGGCGGGCACTCTCATTGAGGACTTCGGATTGAGCCATGTCCCAGAGGATCAGGTCCAAGGTTGAACCCTGGCTGTTTGCGCCTCCGC
>CBDTUG010000045.1:0-7933 GCA_965363555.1 uncultured Thermoanaerobaculia bacterium | reverse complement strand
TCCGATCTACTTGTTGTGCCGGAACTGTGTTTATGCCCGCGGCTAACCCGCACTTCTCACCGGTTTTCGTTACGAGGTCGTCGCGGTGATGTGCCCAGTGGTGTTTTTGATCCGAGGGGCGCGGAAGCGTACTCGACAGTACGTAGGGACATCGCGCTTTGCCCGGAGGGCAAACACGGCGAAGCCGTGGAGGTTGGGAAGCGACCAGCGTGGGCTGGAGCACCCGGAGGTGAGAAAACGGTGCTGGGTGCGGTGCATCGGCGGCCGCGGTAGATCACTGGTGAGAAGTGCGGGCTCGAGTGGTAGGATTGCTTGGATGAGGAAAAAGAAATCAATATCCCTCACTATCCCTGACTCCGCTGAAGCTTTGGCCATCGACTCGATAGGGAGAATCGTCGTCGGTCATGCAACCCTGCCTCAAGATCTTGTTTGACATAACCCCGCCTCCGGTGTCTGATGGAATCATGGCGGCCTTGTTTTTTTGGCCCCGGAATCGTCAGCGCAAAAACGCGCAGCGCTTCCTCCAGGGCCATAGCAGATTTCAAGTGGAAAACCTCCGGAAAATCCACGTACCGGTGGAGCTAAGCCGGCAAGGCCGGAAAGCCATGTATTCGTTCAGCCTCGCCGTAGGGGTCAAGCTGGCCATATGCTCGGCCGGCCTGTTTGTGCTGCTGACCTCGCTGGCATCAGCAGCACCGTCACAACAAGACCTCGATCCGGTGATCCTGCAGCTCAAATGGAAGCACCAATTCCAGTTTGCCGGCTACTACGAGGCCTTGGAACAGGGTTTCTACAGGGACGCGGGGTTGCAGGTCGAAATCGTCGAGGCCTCTGAGCACCTGGAACCGGCCGAGGTCGTCTTGCGCGGCGACGCGGATTTTGGGATCGCGGCTTCCGACCTGGTGGTCTTGCGGTCGATGGGCGAGCCGGTTGTCGCGCTGGCGGCGATATACCAGCATTCACCCCTGGTCCTGTTGTCCCTTCAAGAACGCGGTTTCGACAGCATTCACAACCTGGCCGGCACGAAAGCGATGATCGAAGCCCACGCAGCCGAGCTGATGGCCTATCTGGAATCCGAAGGCGTGCCCAGCAGTTCGATGGCTTTCCTGCCCCACAAGTTCGACCCAACGGCCCTGGTAACGGGCGAAGCGGACGTGATGTCGGCCTATTCCACCGACGAGCCCTTCATTCTCAAGGAATCAGGGGTCGCGTACCAGATATTTTCACCGCGCGCAGGCGGCATTGATTTCTACGGAGACACCCTTTTCACGACCGAAGATCAGATCCGGAATCATCCAGCCCGGGTCGATGCGTTCCTGGCCGCATCTCTCCTTGGATGGGAATACGCTCTCAACCACCCCGATGAAATGATCGATTTGATCTTTGACCGGTTCAGCCAACGCCACTCTCGCCGGCACCTCGCCTTTGAAGCCGACCAGACCAGGAAGTTGATTGTGCCGGAGGTCATCGAAATCGGTTACATGAACCCAGGCCGGTGGAGGTATATCGCCGAGGTGTATTCAGGATTGGGCATGGCGCCCAAAAACATCTCGTTGTCCGGCTTCCTGTACGACCGAAACCCCAAGCCGAACCTGACGTGGGTTTACCTCTCGCTCATCGGATTCGTCGTCCTGTCAGGGACCGTCACTCTGGTCGCCGCTCGTTTCTACCAGCTCAATGCATCTCTGCACAAAGAGGTCGCCGAGCGAATCCGAACCGAGGAGCGCATCCGGGCCCTGGAAAAACGCTCCCGCATGCTGGTCGAAAACGCTCCCTTCCCGATCGCAATTTCAAGTCTGAATGACCCCAGGATCATCTACCTCAATCCCGAGGCCGATTCGAAGTTGAGGACCGACGAGAAGGCTGCGGTCGGTTGCCCGGCTGCAGACTTTTTTGCCGATCCCGAAGATTTTGAACGCCTTCGCGAAATCCTCGGCAAAGAGGGTCACCTTCGGGACTTCGAGGTCGAGCTGGTCACTCTTTCAGGATTCCATTTCTGGGCGAATATCTCAGCAAACACGACACAGTACGAAGGAAAACCGTCCATCCTCTTTTCGGTCCTTGATATCTCACAACGCAAAGAGCTGACGTTCCGCCTGGAGGAGATGGCGATGACCGACGATCTCACCGGGCTCGCCAATCGGCGGCATTTCACTCAACGGGGCGAACAGGAGTTTCACCGGGCAAAACGTTACGACACGCCGTTGTCCCTGCTGATGGTTGACGCTGATCGCCTCAAGAAAGTCAACGACACCTTTGGTCATGAAGCCGGTGACGAGGTCATCAGGAGAATCGCGCTGGTCCTGAGGGGTTGCTCACGGGACGTGGATTTGGCAGGACGCCTCGGAGGTGACGAATTTGGAATCCTTCTGCCGAACACGCGTCTGGAATCTGCGCTGAACCTAGCCGAACGACTCCGGCGTTTGATGGCTCAAGAAACCACAGAGGTCAGGGGATCTCATATTCAAGTCTCTCTGAGCATCGGAGCCGCAGAGAAAGATGCCCGGATGTATGGCATCGACGACCTTTTCAGAAAAGCCGACCTGGCGCTGTATCGTGACAAGGCGTCAGGACACGAACAACCGGCGCCGTCGTGACGTTGTGATCTGTCGAAGAGTAGGGGACACTCTTCTTCTCTTCACTATGGGGGTGGGGCCTGCTCGAACGCCATCGACAAGCAGAATACTATTCAGGATGCTTTCACGGCGATCGGACACGGGGGCGCCACGCCTTCCCATCGTTATTACGAATGGTGGCCCTGTCCCAACTAAGGGAGGTTGTCGACAATGCGAATACGAATATTGAGTTTGGTCGTCGTCCTTCTTATGGTTTCTGCGGTGTGCTCGGCCGGTCTGTGGGAACAATGGGAGTGGCTCAACCCCCGGCCTCAGGGCCACACACTGGACGGTCTCACCGCGTCGCACACTCTCGTCGTTGCGGTTGGGGAACGGGGGGTCATCCTCGTCTCCGAGAACGGCATCGACTGGGATGTGGTTCACTCAGAATTGGGTCTGATCCTTCAAGACGTCACGTGGACCGGCGACCGGTTTATTGCGGTAGGCGGCCATTTTGTGGGTACAGAGTTTGGTATCGGTACCGGCGTCATTTTGACCAGTCCGGACGGTCGCGACTGGACGGAGAGCTACTTTGTCGGGGGAACCATGCTCAACAAGGTCATCGTCAATAGCGAGCGGATTTTGATCGTTGGATACCCGGGCAAGACGGTCACCAGTGCGGACGGGGTGAACTGGCTCGTGCACGAGTTGGAGGACCATCCGAACAGCAATATTGTCGATGTTGCCTGGAACGGTTCTACCTATGTCGGGGTCAGCGAACCTCACTTCTTTGGGGCGGACCGGGCCATCTATCTCAGTGACGACGGCGTCAGCTGGACCGAGGCTTCTTTTGGCTTCGGCTATATTTCTGCCACCTTGAGTTCGGTAGTCTGGGATTCTGAGCGCTTTCTCGTGTTTGGGGGCGGTCGTATCGTGTTCTCAAGCACCGATGGGGTCATCTGGACACTGATGGCGACAGATCTTGACGAGTCGATGTTTGCGGTCATCTGGACCGGTGACGAATACGCGGGTGCGGGCGCAGGCAGTCAGGTTGCGCGCTCAATCGACGGTCAATCGTGGTCGGTCGATACGGTTGTTTTTGCTGCCCCCGGATTTCTCTATGACATCGTACGGTTCCAGGGCAAGTACATCGTTGTCGGCATGGATGGGGCGATGGCCGTTTCGTCAGAAGACGGCTCCGATTGGACCGCCGTGACGTCCTGGGAGATCAGCCCTGAGTTCTTCATCAACGACATCAGTTTTGCAGACGGGGTTTTCGTCGCGGTTGCCAGTATTGGGAGAATATTCCGAAGTCTGGACGGCCTCGAATGGCAGCAGGTTGCCGAATTTCAGCCGAGTTTGTATTCAATTCAGAGGTTCGACGATGCCTTCTGGGTCGTCGGAAGTGACAGGCTGATCGCCCACAGTGATGACGGGCAGAGCTGGAACATCAGGAATTCCGACCCGGGGGCGGAGTATGAGGATATTGCCGACAACGATGAGGTCATCGTTGCAGTCGGCAACAGAACGGGCGGCCCCGCGGTGGTTGCGACGAGCACAGACGGCTTTGCATGGGCAGAGATTGACATCGACGGTTCTGACAGCCTGAGAATTTCATCCGTGACCTGGTCAGGGACTCGGTTTGTCGGCGTCGGAAGCCGCCAGGGCGCGGTCTTCCGGAGCGACGACGGTTATCAATGGAGTTTCGAGACCCTGGGTTCACTATTGAGCCTGCGGCGTTTGGTTTCCAACGGCTCAGTGCTGGTGGCGGTGGGCAACGAATGGGGCTCCGGGGGGGTCATTCTGGTCTCAAAGGATAACGGTGTCACATGGCAAATGACGTACGTCGATAACCGGGTGGACGATGTCATTTGGACCGGGGAACTCTTCGTGGCGGTGGGCGCCCGGATCTGGTCCAGCCGCGACGGCAATCATTGGACCAGCGAACCGGTCGGCTTTGCTGTATTCCCCGAGTGTGTCACCGGGACCGAAGACGAAATCACGGTTGCCGGTCACGACGGGCTGATCATGCGGGCGAAACGGGGGCGTTTCAACCCCCCACACCACTACCACATTATGGCAGAGGTGGAATAGGCGCAGGAAAAGGCGCCGGGCCCGGACCCGAATTACCGACGCGGTAACCGGCCCCGGTTGCGGATCGCTGACGGTGACGCCGGACGCGGTCCCGGTCGCTGTTGACTGCCGCTGATCCGGCCGATGTCTCCCGACGCGGTCGCTGGTCCGGTCCCTGGAATCCGATTCCGGCCTTCGGGAGCAGGAACCGACGCCAGGCCAAAGGCCTGCCGAACCGACAGGGTCGGGCCCGCGAAGCGGGTAACGGGGCTGGAGACCACTGCCCGCCAAAGAATTGTCGACGACGCCCGCTCGGTGCCTTTCCTCAAGAGGCGGTGTTGTTCAAAATGGGGGAGGATCAGCCTCTTGAGGAAATGACCTCGGCGGCCTACGGCGTTGGCCGAGATTCGATTGCTGAGGGTACCGCCGTGGATTGCCCCATACAGCTTTTCCCGCAACGGTGCCGTCATCGGGGGGTCTGCTGGGGGAGAAAGCTGTATACGGCACGTCCCGTCTGAGAATGGTGCCCGTGAATCAACGAATTCTTCGGTTTACCTTTACGGTCTTTGGGGCAACCGGGTCAGATTGTTTCTTCCCGTCTTTCGGCAACTACGATTTCATCCCGGCGATCGTGGCCTCGACCTCTCCGGGCTCGGGAAACCTTCCGAGCGCTTTTTTGGAAAAGACCAGCTTTTCGTCGGCCGTTACTTCAAAGACGCCTCCGGAACCCTCGATCAGTTTTGAATCGGCTCCGAATCGTTGTTTGAGATCGGCCGCCAGACCGGCGGCTCTGGGTTGGTAGTTTCAAGTGACGCAGTATTCGATGGTAAAGCGCATGGCAACCTCTTTTTTGGGTTTTTCGGCGGGCTTGGCGCCCAAAGAAGGTAAACTCTGTTTGCGTGGCCGGTATTCCGGGGATTCAGGGCCTTGAGCTAAACGACCTGAGGTCGATCTTCGTAGACACCCCGGAGATGAAATTTTGGTAAAGGAGCCGCTGTCCATCGTGACAGGAACCATCAACAAGGGCGGAGCACCCTCACGGGACGATCGGCGTTTGGCCGTGGAGGCCCAGGGAGGTGATGAGCGGGCATTCGCTGACCTGGTCAAACGTCATTCCGGCGGTTTGCACCGGGCGGTTGCCCGTATTCTCAATGATGATGCTGAAGGCTGGGATGTGGTTCAGATGGCCTTTCTTAAGGCTTGGCAACAGCTGGACCGCTACGATCCGCGATGGAGTTTCGCGACCTGGGTATACCGTATCGGGACCAACGTCGCCATCGACCTGATCCGTTCTCGAAAAAGCCGCGAGCGGACCCATCAATCCGGAATGGAGCATCGGCTCCGCCTGGTTGGGAAAAGCGAGCCTTCTTCCCTTGTGGCCGAGGAGGGCGAGGTCAGCAGCGTGATTGCCCAGGTTTTGCCGGTCCTGAGTCCCCAGCAGAGGGCGGCGTTTGTATTACGAGAGATCGAAGACATGGACACCTCCGAGGTTGCTGAAGTTCTCGGATGTACCTCTACGACGGTTCGCAACCACATTTTTCAAGCCAGGAAGGCGCTACGGCGGGAGATCGAAGAGCGATTCCCCGAGTACCTTCCACCATCTCGGAGGAAGTTATGAACTGCCCAAAGTTCAAGCTCAGCATTGACGAATATCTCGAGGATCAGCTCGATCGCGACGACCGCCGCGATTTTCGGGAACACCTTCAGACTTGTGCCCAGTGTAGGGCAGAGGCGGTTGTTCTCGAACCGTCCCTTCTGTTGGCCGCCGGCGTGCCGGTGACGACAGACGACCGGGCGGTGGGCGAATGTGCCGAGGCCGTCAAGGCACTGATTCGCCAGGAACGACTTCGTCGTCGATTGGCGCCGTCCTCCAGACGGTGGTTGGCGGCTGCCGCTGCGTGTGTCATTGTTTTTGGTGGGGGTCTCTTGTGGCGTGTCGCGCCCTGGAGCATCGATTCTCGGCCGGCAGCGGTTGCGGTAGCGGAGCCCCAAAGCCAGGACGAGGGGGTTGATCCTCCGCCGAGGCTGGAGGTTGAAATGCCGGACACCGAGGTCAGGGTCTATCAATTTGCAGGGTCCGAAAGTAAATCGACGGCGGTTTACTTTGTCGTCAACGAAAAGATGGAGTTGTAATGAGGTGCAGAGAAGAGATTGGGGTCTGGGGGCGTGCATTGGTCGCGGTTTCGGTGCTGGCTTGTCTGGCGTCGATTGTCTCCGTGGCATACGCAGACCAGAATGACGTTGTTGTTCGGGTCTTCAGGGTGGAATTCGCCAAGGTTGCTGAGATCTCTGCAGCTATCCAGCCGATGTTGAGTGAGGATGGCAGTGTGATGGTGCAACCGGCCAAGGGTCGGTTGACGGTTCGTGACCGGGCGGATGTAATGACTGCGATTTCTGAAGCCGTCGAACGACTCGATCAAAAGCCTCAGCCCTTTCGTCTCCATGTTGAGCTGCTCGAGGGCTCGACGGTCCCGATCTTGGCGGCCGAGGAGGGCCACGAGGTTGGACAACGCCTCAAACAGATGTTTCCCTTCAAGTATTACCGGGAGTTGGGCATCGTGGATCTTGCCGGGGTGACCGGGGATGAGATTTCCGTTGAACTGAATGAAGGCTTCAGGATTTCGGTCTTGGTGATGGATTACCAGTTGGAGCCGACGGCTTTCGGTATCCCCGCTCAGACTTTTCGGTTGGATCTTCACCCCCTGGTCCTTGAGAGGGTGGGTTCTAATGGGACAAAAGAAGTATTGCGAACCCGGGTTGCGCTGTCTCGGAACCAGGAAGTGGTCATTGGTGCGGGTGAGACCGAGGAGAGCGAACAGGGTCTGGTTCTGATCGTCAAGGCATTGCCGGTAGGATAGGCGCATGCCCGAATTCGTTTGTCGTTTGGGGACGCCTGACGGGAAAGTCCTGGAAAGCCGGAGAATGGCCGGGTCGGAGGAAGCTCTGCGCCATGAGTTGGAGGGCGAAGGCCTCCATGTCTTCTCGGTGACCCGGGCCGGCTCGGCGATGGGCATTCCCTTTCTCGGGCGTCGGGAAAAGGTCCCCAGCGTTGATTTTCTGTTATTCAACACCCAGTTGAAAACTCTGCTCCACGCGGGTCTCCCGCTGACCCAGTCACTGGAGTTGCTCAAGGCACAACAAACCGCGCCCCATTTCAGGGCTCTGCTGGACAAGGTTCACCAACAGGTGACGACCGGCGTCGCCCTGTCCGACGCGTTTGCTTCGCTGGGTGAGGTGTTTCCCAGGCTGTACTCCAACACCCTTCGTGCTGGCGAGCAATCGGGGGAGTTGGAGTCGGTACTCCA
>CBDTUG010000044.1:0-8090 GCA_965363555.1 uncultured Thermoanaerobaculia bacterium | reverse complement strand
GTTGTCGTTCCTGACTGATCGCAAGCATCGATCTTCGCTGGAATATGTCATCGACGGCGGCATGGTTCGGCTTCCCTGCTATCGCTGGGAGGGAAAGGTCCTGTGGGGTCTGACTTTGAGGATTCTCGACGAGGCAGTAGAACTCCTGACGGGAGAACCTTTTGGCGACTGGCCGTCCGAGAATTTGGAGCAGGTCGCCGATGAAAATCGTTCACTTTAGTTGGGCGGGTGGAATGGTATACTCTGGCCGCTCAGGCGGTGAGCCTTCAAAGGCTGGCCTGGGCGGGGAAATCAGCTTTTGGAAGGGCCGGAAGGTCCAACAATAATCAAGGTGGGGGAGGAAGAAAATGAAAAAGAAGTACGGATCGATCTATCTCATGGGATGTATGGTAGTTCTAGGCCTGTGTATGGCGACGGGAACGGCTGGGGCTGCCGACATCGCCTGGGACATGGTGTCCAGCACCAGTGCGAACCTCGTCAGCTACGGCACTGATGCGCCTCCATTCGCCCACCCCGGCGACGGGTTCCAGAAGTATACGGTGGTGCAGCAGGTGTGTCCGCCCGTCCCAGACCCCAACCTCAACGTCATTCCGTTCGCCCTGGTCGACGATAGCGTCTGCCTCTACCCAACGGATACGGGTGGCATCATTAATACGATGTCGGACTATGATGAGTGGTTCGGTATCTGCGACACCGTCAATGACGACAACCCCAGCAACGACCTCTATAACGCGACCTGGGTCTTCGACATCAGTGCGGGGGACGCCAACTTTGAACTGCATATCGATCTGGCGGCGATGGGCGCCTTCGAAGCTGATGACATCTACGAGTGGAGCTATCAGGTCGATGGCGGCGCGCCCCAGACCTTCTTGGTCGCGGTTGCCGACTTGAACGGTTCGTTGACCTACACGCTGGCCAGCGGAACGGTCGTGGACCTCAGCAGTCCCCTCGTCGTCGACGGCGTGACCCTTTTCAATGGGTTCCAGACATTTTCGACCGCCATTCCGGCGGGTTCGCAATTGACCCTCGTTCTGACGACCCTGGCGCAGGGCGGCAGCGAAGGCTACGTGGCCCGAAATATCCGGGTCAGCGCCGACACCGACGATCCTCCGCCAGGTGGTGGTGGAGTGCCCATTCCGACGTTGTCGATGATCGGCATCGCAGCTATGGCTCTGATGCTCATGGCCGGGGCAGTGTTCCTGTTCCGACGCATTCGATAGCGGATTTTCTGAGTTTGAAAAGGGGAGGGGTGACCTCCCCTTTTTCGACGGTGCCGCCAGTGTGCGGGTAACCGTCAAGGCTCCCAAGAGCCGAGAAAAAGGTAACCAACGATCTTCGGGAGCGGAGGTCGTTCAAAAAAAGGAGTGAAGTATGCGCTTGATTCATCTGCCTTTCGTTGTCTGTCTCGTGGCGGTTTCTGTTGTCGCCGTGGCCCAGGAGCCGATTCCGATTTCGGAGTTGCACTTCAACGACCCCAATGGTGCGCCCCTGATGCTGGATCAGATCGTCACCATTCAGGGAGTTATTACTGCCCCCACCGGAGTCTTCAACACGAGTCGTACCGAGGTCTACCTTCAGGACGAAACTGGCGGAATGAACCTTTTCTCATTCAATCCTGTCTATCCCGACCCCTATGAATTGGGCGACGAGGTCAAAGTGACGGGTACGATTATCGTGTATAACGGATTGACGGAGCTCCAGCCGATTACCGTCGAGCTGATCGGCAAGGACCGGCCTCAGCCGGAGCCGTTGCTTGTGACCTGTGGAGAGCTGTGGGCCAGCTACGACTACACGACCAACTCAGAGCCCACCGAGTCGCTGCTGATCCGCCTCAACGGCGTCACCTGGGATTCGGGAAACTACGCGCTGAGGGATGACACCGGCACTGCGATGATGTACATCGACCCCGATACCGGCATTCCGTGGCCGGAGGGAGAATTCAACGTCGTCGGTGTGATGAAACAGTACGACGATGCCGGTGAAGAAGGACCCTGGTACCTGGGTTACGAGATTCTGCCGCGTTTCATAACTGACATCACCTACGGCTCCGGGCCGCAGTTCGTCAACTATCCGGTACAGACCGACGTTGCAGTTGGTGGCGCCACCATCGCGTGGACAACCGATTTCCCGTGCGAGACCGTACTCGAATACGGAATGACCACCGGTCTCGAGATGCCGCCGATCCAGCTGGGCAACTCAACCACGAACCACGAGGTGGTGCTTGGCGGGCTGTCGTCTGCGACCGTGTACTACTGTAGTGCGGTTGCCGCCGAAGGGGCGGACTCGATCAACAGCCCTGCGATCACCATTGTCAGTCCTTCGGAGAACTCTTCGGGCCAAATCGATGTCTACTTCTCCCAAAGTGTCGATACCGCCTATTCGACCGGCGTCGATGCCGTACAGACAAACATTGCCGCCCGCATGGTCGAGCGCATCAACGCCGCCACCACGTCGATCGACTTCTGCTTCGCCAACTTCACCCATGAAGACGTGGCCGACGCGTTGATTGCGGCTCACAATCGTGGCGTTGCCGTTCAGGTGATCTACGAAGTCTTCGACCCCGTCATCAACCGGCTGATCGTGGCCGGAATCGAGGTCAGGACCGATCCTGACGAAGAGAATGAGAACACCCACAACAAGTTTGCGGTCTTTGACGCCCGGGACGGTGACGAGACCAACGATATTGTATGGACCGGTTCGTGGAATGCCTCCTACAATGGCACCAACTCAAATGCCGAGAATGTCGTTACCGTGCAAGATGCCGCGCTCGCTACCGCCTACAGAATTGAGTTCGACGAAATGTGGGGTGGTGCCTTTTCGAGAGATAAGGTCGACAATACGCCGCATATGTTTCTGATCGGCGGAAGTAATGTCGAGCAGTATATGAGTCCCAGTGACGGCATGGCCGACAAGATGACGAATTTGATCGGTACTGCCGACGCAGACATCCTGTTCGCTATTTATGGCTTTACCGACACCGTCATCGGTGACGCGTTGACCACCAGTTTCAACGCCGGCGTTGCCCTTAGGGGAGTGTTTGATGCCGACAACGCCGACTACGAATTCAGTGAGTTTCATACCTTGGAGGCCCTCGGGGCCGATGTGATCGTCGACGACGTTGAGCAGGGTGGCGACGACCAGGCGATGCACCACAAGTATTTGATGACTGACCCGTTGGCCGAGGATTCGGATCCTTCGGTCGTCACCGGTTCATACAACTGGAGCTATACGGCCAAGACCTACAAGGATGAGAACATTCTGATCATCCACGATGCGACCATCACCAACATTTTCCTTCAGGAGTGGATGGCGCGCTACAAAGAGGCCGGCGGGACCTGGGATTACGATATGCCGTCTTCGTGCACTCCAATCTACGTTGCCGCAGCCGCCTCGTTCCCGAATAACAACCCGCCCTGGGCTTCGGATCTCGGCATCAATAACAACAGTGACGAGGCTCTGACCTACAAATTCCAGTTCCTGCCTTCAGGCGCTGACAACACCGACGTCGCATTCACCGATAAGCTCACACTCGAGCCCAATACGAACGTGAATTTCGTCGACATCTGGAACACCTACGCGGGCGAAGGTTTTGGTTCGATCAACGTCTGTGTCAGCGATCCTGAAGCGGCGGGAGTCACCAGCAGAATCTACACCACCACCGAGGCCGGTACCGTTGGCCAAGGTTTTGTCGGAATGGCCGGCATGACCCCCGAAAAACTGATTGCAACCGGAGAGAAAGTTACTTTGGGCTCCCTGCAACAGACCGGCAACAAAAACAATCAGATCGGCTTCCGAACCAATGTCGGCTTCATGAATGCCGGCGGATCCACCATCACAGTTAATGCGGATTTCTTCAACGCAGCCGGCACCATGCTGGGCACGCGTTCCGTGGATCTTTTCCCCTACTCCGGCACCCAATGGAACGATGCTTATAATTTCCTGGATGGCGTGAGCAACGATGTCGCACTTGGCTACATCGAAGTGTGGTCCGACACTGAAAGCGCGATGTTCTTGGCCTACGCCTCGGTCATCGACAATAAATCCAACGACCCGAGCACCATCTGGCCCTTCGATACTTCAATGATGGTCGGTGGTGGCGACTTCGACTGCACCCCTGTCTGGGTAGCCGCGGCTGCATCCTTCCCGAACAACAACCCTGTTTGGTCTTCGGATCTCAGTGTGACAAACCTAGGCACAGATGCCTTGAACTACAAGTTCCAGTTCTTGCCCCGTGGCGACGACAATGGCGCTGTTGCCATGAGTGATCCATTCACCCTTGCCGGCAACCAGGCTATTTCCTACTCCGACATCTGGAACAGCATGACCGGCGGCCAGGGTTCCGGCGCCATCAACGTCTGTGTCGACAATGCAGACAACGCCGGCATCACCAGCCGCATCTACTCCATTGCCGACGACGGGACCTTCGGTCAAACCTTCGTTGGAATGGCGGGCGTTGCTCCGGCCAAAGTCGCCACCGGTGAGAAAGTCCGTTTGGGCTACCTCTTCCAGAACGACGACTTCCGCACCAACATCGGCTTCATGAATGCCGGTGCCAACGCGATCACCGTGATGGTCGAGTTCTTCGACATGGACGGCACCTCGCTGGGAACCAAGGGCGTCAATCTGGCTCCCTACTCCAACACCCAGTGGAACAAGGCCTACACCCTGGATCCGATCTTTGCCAGCGGCATCACCGCCGGCTTTGCTGACGTCTGGACCGATTCGGCCGATGCCAACTTCCTGACCTACGCTTCGATCGTAGACAATGGAACCGGCGACCCGTCCACCATCTGGCCCTTCTAGGCCTCATCCGTCAACCAACCAAACGGGGGCTTCGGCCCCCGTTTTTTTTGGAAAACCGAGGTCAATCTTCCGATAATTGTCGTTCCGGGGTTTGGGTTGAGGTACAGTACCGGAGGCTCGAAATTTATTCCCCGGAGGGTGGAGTCATGAAGCAGTTTCTCATCGCGGTATGTGTGGTTGCATCGGCGTCGGTCGGTCTCGCTCAGGGCGTGACGACCGGTGCGCTCGCGGGTGTGGTGACGGATCCTAATGGCACTCCGTTGCGGGGCGCGGCGGTTGAGGCTGAGCTTTTGACAACAGGCGCCCGCTACAAGACGACGACCGATGAATCTGGACGGTTCAAATTTGTCCATACGCGGGTGGGGGGACCGTACCAGGTGACGGTCGCCATCGAGGGTTTGCAGACCCGGGAGGTTGGAAACCTCTTTGTGACCCTGGGCGAGGTCACCAATATCAGCGTCACGATGAGCCTTGAGGCGGCCCACGGCGAGGTTGAGGTGGTTGGGCGGTCGGTTCTGATCAGCCCCTCGAAGCTCGGCGCCGGCAGCAACGTCTCACAGGAGACCCTCGAGGCGATGCCGACGATGACTCGGGGCTTTGAGGATTATGCGCGGACCAATCCTATGATCATGGTTCAGCCTGATCGGGAAGACGGTCCGTCCGTAATTTCGGTAGCAGGCCGCAACAACCGATACAACAACATTCAAATCGACGGCGCCGTCAACAACGATCTCTTCGGTCTGGCTGCCAGTGGGTCACCGGGCGGTCAGAGTGAGACAACACCGATCAGCATGGACTCGATCCAGGAACTGCAACTGGTGATTGCACCGTTTGACGTGCGCCAGGGCGGGTTTTCAGGCGGCGGCATCAACGCGATCACGAGGTCAGGAACCAACGAACTCCACGGTTCGGTCTACGCGTTCTTTCGGGACGACAGCATGATCGGGGACGGTCCTGAGGAGTTTCCGGAACTTGGCGAATATCAGGACCTCAATTACGGTTTCCGCCTCGGGGGTCCGATTGCCCAAGACAAGGTCTTTTATTTTGTCAATGCGGATTTCTCGCGGCGTGATACGCCGACCGGGTGGTCGATCGACGGTTCGAGCGGCGAGACCTTTGCCAACGGGGCTTTGACCGAGGAGGCCGAAAGGTTCCAGTCGATCATGGCCGGATATGGCCATGACATCGGGGGTTTCAACGAATTTACGCGTAACACGGACAGCGACAAACTCTTCGCCCGGGTAGATTTTAACCTCAGTACGAGCCACAATCTGACGGTCCGCCACAACTGGGTGGATGCTGACAATGTGCGCCTCTACCCCGGGGAGCAGACCTACAACTTCCCGGCCTACGCCTATAACTTCACCAACACGACCAACTCCACCGTATTTCAGTTGGACTCCATTTTCGGTGATGACAAGTTTAACCAGTTTCGCCTGACCTATCAGACAATCAAGGATCGGCGGGCCCCGGGCAGTATCTTTCCCAGGGTTTCGGTGACTGATTTGGACGAGAACAGCCATGGTTTCGTCACTGGCGCCGAACGGTACTCGACCCACAACTCACTCGATCAGACAATCATCGAATTCACCGATGATTTCACCTTCTTTTTGGGAGACCACGAACTGGTTCTCGGTACCCACAACGAGATGTTCAAGTTCAAGAATCTGTTCATTGAAAACGGTTTTGGTTCGTACGAGTTCTTTAGCCTCGACGATCTCGAGGCGGGAGCGGCGAATCGCTACTACTACACCTATCCGGCAGACGACGAACCCTATGACCAGTTCAACGCGTATCAGCTCGGCTTCTACGCCGGCGACACCTGGCGATTGGCCGACAACTTCAACCTCATTCTCGGGCTTCGTGTGGATATCCCGAAGTTTCCCGACACGCCCAACTATAACCCCGAGGTTGAGGAGCTTTTCGGCTATCGCACCGACGTTGTGCCTGACGGCAACGAATTGTGGTCGCCGCGGGTCGGTTTCAACTGGGATGTCACCGGTGAAGGCAAGAAACAGCTGCGGGGAGGGGTTGGCGTATTCTCCGGGCGATCACCCTACGTCTGGATCTCGAATAACTATGCCCGTACCGGCCTCGAGCAGGTCTCAATCAGTGCTTATGGCGAAATTCCGTTCAACCCCGATCCTTACGACCAGCCGACCGAGATCCCTGGCGCTCAAACATCGACAACGGAGGTCAACCTGATCGACCCCGATTTCGAGTTCCCGCAAGTGACACGTTTTAACCTGGCATACGATCAAGAGTTGCCCTGGTGGAATATGGTCGCGTCTGTTGAAGCGGTCTTTGCAGACAGCCAGAGCGAGATCCTCTATAAGAATCTCAACCTTGTTCAGAACGGCACCGCCTTTGACGGACGTCCCTACTACGAACGGGTCAGCGATGACTATTCCGGAGCGTATTTTCTGACCAACACCGCGGGAGGTGAACAGAAAAATATCTCTTTCAAACTCGAGAGACGTTTCAGCGGTGGTCTTTGGGGCTATGTGTCGTATGCCTGGGGTGACTCTCAGGTTGTCAACGAGGGTAACTCATCACGTGCCTCCTCCAACTGGCGATACATGGAGACCGCGGATCCCAACAATATGGTCCTCAGTCGTTCGGACTACGAGGTCAGGGAACGTTTCAACGCATTGCTGTCGTATAGATTCAATAGTTCGAGCGATTGGGCGACCACGATCACGGCCTTCTACAACCACCAATCCGGACGTCCGTACTCGGTGCTGTCCTACTCCTCGGGCTACAGCCTCAACGGTGACGACTACCGATACAACGATCTGTTCTACGTGCCGGCCAGCGAAGACGAAGTGATCATCCAGGGCGGCACCTGGGAGCAGCTCGATGCATTCATCACCATGACTGGGCTCGACGAGTACAGAGGTCAGATTGTGCCACGCAACGCCAGCAAGGGTCCTTGGCGGCACGAATTGGACCTCAAGGTTGCCCAGAATATTCCGGTCGGTTACGGAAACCTGGAGGTGACGTTGGAGATCGCCAATCTGACGAATCTGTTCGACGAGGATGCCGGCCATATTCGGTACGTTCCGTTCGGCAACGTGCAGGCCGTGAGGTACGCGGGCGACCAACCGGATACCGGCCTGCCGATCTACCAGTTACGTTATGCCGTATCCAATCCGGAGGAGTACCCCCTGTTCGAGATTGACCAGGTGCGATCGCGATGGCGTGCCAAAATCGGTCTGCGTTGGAGTTTCTGAGCATTTACTAATGCTCAGAAACCGTATCCCGACCTTCTCGCTAGTGTCCGGCTG
>CBDTUG010000043.1:0-8093 GCA_965363555.1 uncultured Thermoanaerobaculia bacterium | reverse complement strand
AATCCACGGGCGCCGTGTGGGCTACTGGAACGGACCCAAGAGGTATCTGTTGTGTTCCAACTGCCACAACCCCCACGCTCCGAAATTCCACCCGATCAAGCCGTTGCCGCCACCGGCCAGGCCTGAGTTTCTTGCGAAGTCGGCGGCGGAGGAGAGCTCATGAGCCGGGATTCAATTGACCGTGGCGCGGATCGCCGGGCCTTCCTCCGCGGCGCCGGTGTGGCCACCATGGCCACGATGGCGACCCGGTTTTCGGGTGTCTCTGCCCGGGAAACCGAACGGTTCTTGGCGACCCGGTTCACGGAGTTGTCGCCGGATGAGGTCGAGGCGTTGCTTGCTGACCTTGAGAAGGACTACAGCCGGCGGTTCGGCAAAGAGGTTTCGGTTGAGGCGACTCCGCCGATGGACGACGTAGTCTTCGGCTACGGATTGGATATCTCCAGGTGCATCGGCTGCCGTCGGTGCGTCTACGCGTGCGTCAAGGAAAACAACCAGTCAAGAGATCCACAGATCCAATGGATTCGTGTACTGGAGATGGAGAAGGAGAATGGCATTGACCTGGCGGAAAGCAATGCCTATTACGATCCGGAACAGGTCCCTGAGGAGCATTCTTTTTACCTGCCTGTAGCCTGCCAGCAGTGTCGCAACTCACCGTGTACTCGCGTGTGCCCGGTCAAGGCCACCTGGCAGGAGGACGACGGGATTGTTGTCATCGACTATGACTGGTGCATCGGTTGCCGTTGTTGCTTGTCGGCCTGTCCCTACGGCGCCCGGCACTTCAACTGGGCCGAACCGGAATTACCGGTCGATGCAGTCAATGCCAAGACTCACATTCTCGGAAATCGGCCCCGAATGAAGGGCGTCGTGGAGAAGTGCACGTTCTGCATCCAACGCGTTCGAAATGGGCGCTACCCGGCATGCTCGGAAATCTGTCCGGTAGGTGCTCGAAAATTCGGAAATCTATTGGATGAAGAAAGTGAAATCCGGTACCTGATGCGGGAGAAACGAGTATTCGTCCTCAAAGAAGAGTTGGCGACGAAACCGAAGTTCTACTACTTCTATGCGACATGACCCACGAAATCCCAGGATCGATGGAAT
Organism: uncultured Thermoanaerobaculia bacterium; assembly: GCA_965363555.1. Taxonomy (GTDB): domain Bacteria; phylum Acidobacteriota; class Thermoanaerobaculia; order Thermoanaerobaculales; family Sulfomarinibacteraceae; genus DAOWGJ01. Next base: position 6,995 of record CBDTUG010000043.1, on the reverse strand, counting down.
CGGGGGAAGCATGATGACCAGAATCAAGCAGTTCTCCCTGTTCGTCCTCGGATCGACACGGCTGGCGCTGACGGGAGGCAAGGCGTATTGGACGTGGGTCGGAAGCCTGCTCGTCCTGATCGCGTGGGGCGCCGCAGCCTATGCCACTCAACTGCGGGATGGCCTCATCGTCACCAATATGCGGGACCAGGTCTCGTGGGCCTTTTACATCGGGAATTTCACCTTCCTGGTGGGGGTCGCAGCGGCCGCGATTTTGCTGGTCATACCCGCCTACGTCTACAACTGGAAACCGATCAAGGAGATCGCTATTTTCGGCGAGTTACTGGCAATCAGTGCAATCACGATGTGCCTGCTGTTCGTCACCGTCGACATCGGTCGCCCTGAGCGTTTCTGGCATCTGATGCCATTCGTCGGCAGCCTCAATATCCCGTCCTCACTGCTGGCCTGGGATGTTCTGGTCCTCAACGGATATCTGCTGTTGAATCTCTTCATCGTGACGCATCTGCTCTACAAGGCCTTTTTCAAACGCGCCTACAACAAGGCCCTGATCGTGCCGATGATTCTTTTCTCGATTCCATTCGCCATCAGTATTCACACCGTGACGGCGTTCGTATACATCGGAATGGCGGGCCGCCCGTTCTGGAATGCTTCGATTCTGGCGCCTCGTTTCATCGCGTCGGCGTTTTGCTCAGGTCCGGCAATCCTCCTGATCCTGTTTCAGATTTTGAAAAGGCTCAAGGTCGTAGATATCAAGGATGAGGCGATCTGGAAGATTGCCGAGTTGATGGCCTACGCCATGTTTCTTAACCTCTTTCTGTTCGGGGCCGAGATCTTCAAGGAGTATTACTCAGCCACCCACCACCTGCTCCACACGCAGTATCTCTACAGCGGATTGCACGGCCACACGGCGCTCGTTCCCTACGCCTGGGCGTCGGTAATTTGCAGCACGGTGGCTTTTCTGCTGTTCTTATTTCCGGCGACACGCAAGAATCTGGTCACGCTCAACATCGGTTGCCTGTTGATCTATGCCGGTGTCTACATCGAGAAGGGTATGGCCCTGGTGATTCCCGGAATGACGCCTGACACCCTTGGTGAGATTTATGAATACACCCCGACAATGACAGAGGTGAGAATCGGTGCTGCAATCTTCTCCATTGGTTTCCTTGTTTTTACGATCATGTGCAAGATTGCGATACCGGTGCTCAAGGGTGATTTCACTGTCGACTCATTGAAGGATCCTATTGGGCATAGGCCGGCAGCGTGGTCGAAGGAAATTGGTTGACCGAGGGGTCTGCCATTCGGGCTTTCAGCTGCGCTGCGCGCATCGTTTCTGACGCCACCCCGCAACCAGCCGGCCGAGTAGACCTACCACCAGGACTGGTGGTGCGACCACAACGGCCAGGAGAAACGAAACGACATGGAGGGCTTCGCACAGGCCGTGAAGAAACGGGTGTTCGGACGCCATCTCGCCCAGACCATAGAATACGTTGTGCAGGACGGCGAATACCAGAAACCCAGCGGCAGCGCCCAGGGCCAGCCACAGGAAGGACTTTGGTCGTGACCACCTTCAGACGACGGCCAGGGTCCAGCATATGATCGCTCCGAAGAGCAGGGCGATGCCCGGGAGATTGTCTGCGATGCCGGCGGCCAACGCTGCAACGAGGCTCAGGCACCCGAGGGCGACCAATGCAATCCCCGGGTTTTTGAAGCCGAGCGGACTGTATTCATCTTGTTGTTCGACCATGGTGGCCTCCCGTCATGACATTTACAGATGAGTTCAATATAGTGTTTGGGCGGGATCTTGGCCATGGGGTTGGCTCGATCCGTTCTGGCACGGGTGTTGCAAAAGACGAATGCGCCCGTACAGGGCCTGTGAGGGTATATGCGGATTCAAACAAGGATATTTTTGATGCTCTCACTCCTGGTGTTGGCGGTTGTCGGCGTCCAGGTGTGGTTGCATTACCGCCAGATGCAGGCGGTAGAACGGTCACTGGGCACGGTGGCCACGTCGATCGGCCGGGACCTTTTGACACGCCAACTGGAGGTCATTGGACGGCTGGATCTGGGTCCAGAGAGGGTGGCCGGTGATGCTGAGGACTGCCTGGACCGTGCCTTCGTGACGCACGACGTGCTGATCAAGGTGGCCGGGGATGAGGAACCGTCGCCGATCAAGGGTTTCCGGAAGGTCATTCAGTGGAATAGCGCTCATGGGGGCGAGGAAAAACCGCTCATCGGGGAAGAGATCGAGGTGGTGTTGCGGGCTGACGTTGCCGCGGCCGGCCACTCCGGGCTCCTCTTGGATTCCGAGGGAAGCGTGCCCATGGACTCCGAAGTCGTGACCAGGGTGATTCACCTCGAGGTCGATGACAGGCGGCCTCAAATGATGATGATTTTCGAAGATGAAGGTGATGTGACGGAAATCGAGATTCCGACGTCGCCAACGATGGACATTTTTCACACGACCTTACAAACCAGTCTGATGGCCGCCGGGCTTTTGCTGGTTGTAGGTCTCGCAGCCTCAGCAGTCGTCTCCCGTCGTTTGGCCAGACCCCTACAGGATCTGGCCCGCCGTGCCGAGGAGTTGGGCAGCGGGGGAGTTGGCCTCCGGGTCCCGGTGACAACCACCGGGGAGGTCGGCGAGTTGGAAGCCGCCTTCGACCGCATGTCTGTCCGGTTGGGACAACTGGAGACGGAACGTGAAGAGTGGAGGCGCAGGGAGCATTTGGCGCAACTGGGAGACCTCTCCAGAGGCCTGGCTCACACAGTTCGTAACCCGCTCCACACGCTGGGCTTGGCCATCGAGGAACTGGCAGGAGAGGGAGAGGATTCCAGGGTGACGACTGCCCGCACCGAGATCCGGAGAATTGACCGCTGGATCCGCTCGTTCTTGGCCCTAGGTGCCGGAGATGCTGCCTCGGCGCAAAGATGTGATCTGGTGGAGCTGGTTCAAGAGTCTTTGTTGGAGGCCGCTCGAGAGGGTATAGACCTTCGGTTGCAGGCTCCGGAGACGTCCCTGATCGTCGAGGTTGTGCCGACCGGCCTCCGGGCTGCACTGGGAAATTTGGTGGAAAATGCCGTACAGGCCAGCGACGAGGGTGGCGCCGTCGATGTTGTCATTTCGAGTGAGGACGGCCAGGCTCGCATCAAAATTCGGGATCGGGGTCCCGGCCTGCCGGATGCCGTTCGGGAGCGACTGTATGAACCTCATCAGACGACGCGGCCCGGTGGGGCCGGTATGGGACTGTTCCTGGCCCGGCAGCTGATCGAGGAGATGCACGGTGGAACCTTGGCCCTCGAAGATGCCGAGGGCGGAGGTACTCTGGTGACGATCGATATTCCGACAGCGGAGGTCTGATGACCAAGGCAGAAATCCTGGTAGTCGAAGACGAGCAGGCCCAGCGCCGGCTTGTGGCCGATATTTTGAAGCGGGACGGCCACAAGGTGGTCGAGGCGGCTTCGGTCGACGAGGCCATGGGCCTTATGGACTCTTCGATTCCGGACCTGGTGCTGTGTGACTGGCGAATGCCGGAACGGGACGGCGGCGAGTTGCTCAAAGAGGTCGAGCACCGGGGCCTGGATTGTTCCGTCATCGTCATGACGGCCTACGGTTCAATTGCCCACGCGGTTGAGGCCGTTCGATTAGGCGCCGCCGACTACCTGGCAAAACCCTTCGAACGCGAAGCCCTGAGGTTGGCGGTTGCGAGAGTGCTCAAGACCCGGAAACTCGAGGTTGAAAACCGTCGTCTCAGGGAGCAGGCTCAAGAAGGTGCGGGCTTTGGCGAACTGATCGGCAAGGCACCTTCGATGCTATTGCTCTACCGTACGATGCAGAAGGTGGCGGCGACCGAGGCAACGGTCTTGATCGCAGGGGAGAGCGGCACCGGCAAGGAACTGGTGGCTCGTTCACTGCACAGCGGCAGCAACCGTGCCGCTGGTCCCTTCGTCGCCGTCAACTGTGCCGCCATCCCGGAGACGCTGATCGAAAGTGAACTTTTCGGGCACGAACGGGGCGCCTTTACCGGGGCTCATCGCCGGCGTGAGGGCCGGTTCGAAGAGGCCGAGGGCGGCACGCTCTTCCTGGACGAGATTGCTTCGATGCCGCTGCCTCTTCAGTCCTCTCTTCTGCGGGTTCTCCAGGAGCGGCGGTTCACGCGTCTCGGTGGCTCCGGAGAAATCAGCAGCGACGTTCGGGTCGTGGCGGCATCCAACAGAGACCTGCCGCAGATGGTTTCCGACGGGCTCTTTCGAGAGGACCTCTATTACAGGCTCAACGTCGTCGGTCTGGAAATTCCGCCATTGCGTTCGCGTCGGGAGGACGTGCCGCTGTTGGCCGAAGCCCTTCTGGAAAGGTCGGCGACAGTCCACGGCGTCGAGGTCTCGGCGCTCCCGGTCGAAATCCTGCGGCGGTTCATGGAGTACCAATGGCCGGGCAACGTCCGCGAACTGGCCAACGCCATCGAGCGCCTGGTTCTCCTGGCGGAGAACGGCGCCGTGCAGGCTGCCGATCTGCCGCCCGAGGTGACACGATCGTCCCCTGGAGCCAAGGCGCCCTTCGAATTGCCTTCGGAGGGACTGGACTGGGAGATGATGGAGGGTGATCTTCTCCGCCAAGCCCTGGAACGCTGTGACCATAACCGCGCAGCCGCCGCACGTCTCTTGGGGTTGGGATACAAGGCCTTTCTCTACCGTCTTGAAAAATACGGCCTGGCCTCGGATGATCCCGATATCGGGACAGAGGGTCCCGATATGGGGAGATCGATGAAGGGTGAAGGGTGAAGGGTGAAGGGTGAGGGGGTGGCATGGCCCTTGCTATCTCTGGGAGTAGCTCGAACACGGGCTTGAACTGGGAGGTTCGAAATGAAAGAAAATCGTTGCATGCAGGTTCTGTTGGCGGCTGTACTAATCATCATTGCGGGCGGAGTTATTGCGCTGGCCGAAACGGTCGACGTGGAGGTCGAGGTCGATGGAGAGGCTTCGACCACGGTCGAAGTCAGGACCGACGACACGATCGATGTTTTCACCCTGGACGATCTGGCGGACGGCGAGGAGCGCATCATCGAGTCGGGCGAACACACAATCACCGTTCGCCGCGATGGTGACGACATCACCGTACTGATGGATGGCGAGTCTCTCGGCGGGAGCGATGGCGCCATGATCCAAAAGATGATCAGGATCGGCGAGCCCGGAGACGGCGAAGACAAGAAGATCGTCATGGTCGGCGGACACCCCGGCCATCGTTTCATCGAATGCGATGGCGATGGTGAAGGCGTCAAGGTCATCAAGATCCGCAAGGGTGAAGGTGGTGAGGACTTCGTTTGGCGCGGCGACGGCGACGCTGATATTGCGGATATTCTGATCGAGTTGGAAGAAGAAATCGGTGAAGGCGAGCTTGCCGAAATCAAATTGATCTTGGAAGGCGGCCTCGAGGGTGAAGAGATGATTTTCTTCGGGGATGACGAAGGCGCTGACCTGCATAAAATCATCAAGATGGGCGGTCACCATGGTTTTCACGGCGCCCATTTCGGCAAGGTCCGCTACGTGTGTGAGGAGACGGGTTCAATGCTCCTGGTCGATCCCGAGCATGCAAGCCAGGACACCCTGGTCGATCCCGCCAGCGGTTGTCTGATGACCAAGGTCACAGACGAAAAACCTCAGCTCATCATGATCAAGAAAGAACTCAAGATCATCGAAGAAGACTGAATCAAACAACATCGATACCAACGGGCCCGCAATCCGCGGGCCCGTTGTCGTTGTTCAACAAATCCTTGGAAGATCGGTTCCCGACAACAGATCGAGCGGTCTCGTGGCGCCGGAGACGGTTTCGAGGATGACGGGGGCGGCGCCGATGACCCCTGCCTCAACCCGTCCGACGATGGCGGCATTTCTGCCGGAGGGGTGTTCCCGGAGCGCAGCGACCGCTCGTTGTGCATCATCGGCGGCGACCCAGGCGAGAAAACGGCCCTCGCAGGCAAGGCCAAGGGGGTCCAGCCCGAGCAGTTCGCAGACGGCTGAGACCTCCGGCCGGATTGGAATCGAACCCTCGGTCAGAACCTGCCGGCAACCCGTGCGACCGGCGACCTCGTTGGCTACGGATTTGAGTCCCCCGCGGGTCGGGTCGTGCAGAGAGTGGACCTCGATGCCTGCCGTGTAGAGGCTGTCAACCAGGTGGTTGACCGGGGCTCCGTCGGATTTGAGCGTCTCGCTCTCCAACTGGTGGCGGACCGCCATGATGACCGCTCCGTGGTCGCCCAGCGGGCCCGAGGCGATGATGGCATCACCAGGCCGAATCCTGTGGTCCCCGATGTCCCGACCTGGAGGTACGACGCCAAGGCCTGCGGTGATAGCGAAGATTTTGTCGCCCGAGCCCTTTGCAACAACCTTGGTATCGCCGGCGACGATGGAGACACCGGCCTCTTTGGCGGCAGCGGCAGCGCTTGCGGTGCACCGCTCCACCAGTTCCATTTCGGTGCCCTCTTCCAGAATCAAAGCCCAGGTCAACCACAGGGGCGTTGCGCCACCCATGGCGACGTCGTTGACCGTGCCGCAGACGCTCAGACGTCCGATGTCGCCGCCGGGGAAGACCGGGGGATCGACGACGAATGCGTCTGTGGACATTGCCGGTCGGCCGGGCGGAAGTTCCGGGAGGACCGCCGCATCAGAAAGGGTGGCCAGGTGTTGATTGTGCAGAGCCGGCAGGAAGGTCTGGGAGATCAGCTCTCCCGTCAATCGGCCCCCGGCGCCGTGGGCCATGAGGATTCGGTCATATCGGCGTGACATCAGGCGTCTCCTATCCGAAATCGATCATGCCGGTACCAGGCGGCGCAGGCGCCTTCCGAAGAGACCATGCAGGCGCCGACGGCTGAGTCCGGTGTGCAGCTCTGGGCGAACAGGGGACATTCCGGAGGAAGAATCGTGCCGCGGAGGACGTCTCCGCAGCGGCAGCCCGCAGGCTCGACAGGGTCGGGCAACGCGACCGCAATTGTTGAGGCGTCGCG
>CBDTUG010000042.1:0-8097 GCA_965363555.1 uncultured Thermoanaerobaculia bacterium | reverse complement strand
GCGTCGCCTCATTCGCGATTTGCAGCCGTGTGAGGGTTTCCGGCCGGGCCTCTAGCAGTGTGTAGGGCATTGAATCAGCGGCGCCTTTCGGGTGTCGTGAAGGCCCTTTTTCGTTGCATCCTCGGCCCATATAGGGAGCACAAGCGTCTCAAATGCGCTTCAAATGGCACTTCACGACCCTCCAAAATCCATCCGCCGTCAATGTCCTACACACTGCGAGCTCGACACTGTTCTGAGACTCCCCCCGTTCCGCTTCGATGGGTTACTATCTCCCGGTGGATTCAGCAACCGAATTTCCTCCGGAGGGCCGAGTGAGCGTCTCCGTGATCATCCCCCACCGGGCAGGTCGAGAAATTCTGCTGGCCTGTCTGGGTTCTCTTGGCGGATCACTCCCTGGTGAGTCCGAAATCATCGTGGTCGACACAGGATGTGTGGACGGGAGCATCGACGAAGCTCAGGCGAGCTTCCCTGAAATAGTGGTGGTTGATGCCGGAAAGGGCGCCGGTTTTTCTCAGGGGTGCAACCAGGGTATTCGCCGGGCCCAATCGCAATGGATCCTTCTGCTCAACGATGATGCGGTTCTCCTGCCCGGATGCGTTGACATGCTCCTTCAGGTGGGCGAGAAAAGTCCGGATATCGGCGCTGTTCAACCCAAGGTGCTCTCCGCAGCCGCACCGGAGAACTTCGACGCCGCAGGGGCAGCGGGAGGTTTCATCGACCGGTACGGCCACCCATTTGCACGGGGAAGACTGTTCCACTGTGTCGAGGAGGATCGAGGCCAGTACGACACCGAGATCGACCTTTTCTGGGGAGCAGGCGTCTGCCTCCTGATCCGAAAGAGATGCCTCGATCAGGTTGGGAATCTCGACGAATTCTTCTTCGCCCACATGGAAGAAATCGATTTCTGCTGGAGAATGGCATTGGTCGGGTGGCGAACGGTTTTTGCACCCAAAGCGCGAACTCTTCATGTCGGCGGCGCAACCCTTGCTCGAGGATCGGCACGGAAGATATTCCTCAACCATCGGAACGGCCTGTGGATGATGATCAAGAATCTCTCGGCACGATCGTTGGTCCGGGTCTTGCCGTTTCGAGCGATTTTGGATCTGGCGGCAATCGCCTTTCATCTGCTCAACGGCCGACCGAAAATAGCGGCGGCGGTTCTTGCAGCGCTGGGCGCCGCCGTGATCGGCCTTCCCCAGGTCATGACCTCTCGTTTCAAGGTCCAGAAGTTGCGCACCGTGCCCGATGGAGAACTGGCACATCTGGTCTTGCCCCGGAGTGTGGCCATTGCGTTTTTTTTTGGTGGCGTTCGGAGTTTTGACAGTTTAGGGTGGGAAGTCACGGGGGGCCCATGACGGTTCTGGTCGTTGTTCCGACATTTAACGAAATATCGAATATCGGCACCACGGTTTCGAGGGTGATGGATCAGCCGATTGAAAACCTCCATATGCTGGTGGTCGACGACGACTCGCCGGACGGCACTGCAGGGGAGGTCAGGGGCCTCAAGGCTCGACACCCCAACCTCCATCTGATCGTTCGGAAGGGTGTCAGGGGCCTCGGTCGCGCCTATGTCGAGGGCTTCAAATTCGCGTTAGAAAGAGGTTTCGACGCCATATTTGAAATGGATGCCGACGGATCTCACAATCCCGACGATCTGCCACGTTTCCTTGAAAAGATGGACCGCCATGACCTGGTCATCGGATCACGGTACATCAAGGGTGGAGGCGTGACCCAATGGCCGTACAGTCGCCTGCTTCTCAGCTACTGGGCCAACGTCTATGTCAGAGCCGTCACGGGCCTGCCAATCCACGATTGCACAAGCGGGTTCAATTGTTACCGGAGGGCAGTACTCGAGGCCTTTGACCTGTCTGCAATATCAGCGAACGGTTATGCCTTCCAGATTGAGGTTCATTATCTTGCCCACCAATGTGGCTTCAGGATTTCGGAACTGCCAATCGTATTCACCGATCGCGAAGAGGGCAGCAGCAAGATGAACTCCCGCATCATCAGGGAAGCGGTCGTCATGCCGTGGCGGTTGTTGGGACAGAGGGTCAAAGGTCGCCTTCCCCTCGCTGGGCCGGTTCCGAACATGAAAAGACCTTCGTGATCACAGAGGCAGCCGCTTCTTCAGCCGAAAAACACCGAATTTCGAGGGCGGACCTCCTTGTGGGTGTCGCCGTTTTCTTGGCCAACGTGGTTCTGAGAATCCTCACGGCCGGCAGAGCCGGTCTATCGCTGGACGAGGCTGCAAGTGTCTGGTATTGCGGGCAGGAGTGGCCGGCTTATGCCGAATTTCTCGGGAGAGATGCGACGCCGCCTCTGTTCTCATTGATGTTGCGGGGATGGACAAGCCTCTTCGGCATCTCGGAAATTGTGGTACGTCTACCGTCTGTGGTCGCCACGAGCGTTACGGCGGCGGTTGTATATTTCTTCGGCACTCGATGGATGGGGCGTCGGACAGGCCTTCTGGCAACCGTGATTTTCAGCCTGTCACCCCTGCAAATGACGATGTCACAGACCGCTCGGGTCTACGCAATTGCGGCCTGCTTCTCAGCGATATCGATGTACTTCTTCGTCGGGTTCCTCCGTAATGGCAACCGGTGGGCGGCAGCCGGCCTGGTCCTCGCCGATCTGGCAATCCTCAATTCAAACTATGTAGCGGGCCTGCTGTTGGTGGCCCGGAGTGCTGCGCTGCCGTTTCTCGGCCCCCTGGGACGGCGGCGACTGCCGTCCTTTGTCGCCTTGCAAGTTCTGGTTCTTTTTGCGTTCATTCCTGGCTTGGCGAGGATTGACGCCAATCAAGTCGATGAACCTGGTCGGTGGTTCGATTCACCCGGTGTCGGATCACTCTGGAGTATGTGGAGCGCGGTTTGTGGAAACCAGGCTCTTGCAGTCTGCTTTGCGGCGATCCTCGTCGGAGGGATCATTGCAGCGGCCGTGGGCCACAGAAAACTTGAACCTCAGACCGAGTGGACCTTTGCCGCCTGGCTGTCGTGGGGGGTGGGTTCGATCGCCTTCGCTTGGGTCATTTCCCAGTGGATACCGGTTTTCGTGCCCAGGTATCTCGCCTTCGCCAGCGCCGGCGTTGCTTTGAGTGTGGCGGGCGCTTTCACTTTGTTGACCGCCGGCCGCCACCGGGGGCCGACATGGGTTGGAGCAGCGGTCATTCTCTGCCTCTCGGTCTCCGCTTTCAAGCCCTCGGCACCAGTCATCGAAGATTGGCCGGCAGCCGCCGAATGGATCGAAAGCCATCGGAAATCAGACACCAAGATCATTGTGTCGGCCGGGTATCAATGTCGAACCCTGATCTACGCGCTCAACCGGGACCTGTTTTTGCAGTATCGATCCCCTCACAGGGTTTGGTTCGAGCGTGAAGGGTTGATCTGTGTCAACACTGTGGACCAAGAAATTCTGGCAAGCCTCAATACGGAACATTTGCTCTTGGTTCAGTCCCACGCCCGGGATGTCGATCCGGAGAACACCACTGCGAAAGTTATCGAAAACACCTACCGTAGGATCGAAAGGCACGAGCTTTCCGGCATCACCATGGGCGCCTATAACCGGGTTACAGTGGTTCCATGCCCGTGATCATTGGACTCGATGTTTTTGTCAGCGATCCATCTCCGATTCAAGGTGGGCGTTGGGCGCTCTTGGCCAACCACGCGGCGGTGACCTGCGATCTCGAGCCGGCACGGTCGGCGCTCACCAGGTCGTGCGGTTCACCGGCACTGCTTTTCGCCCCGGAGCATGGGCTCGAGGGTATCGCTCAGGACATGGAGGGTGTGGGCGACGCAAGGGACCCTCTGACCGACGCACCGGTACGCTCACTCTACGGCGACGACGCAACAAGCCTGAGTCCCTCGCCTGACGACTTCCAGGGGATTGATGCCGTGGTCGTTGATGTTCCGGACATCGGAACCCGTTACTACACCTTTGCCGCCTCGATGGATGGTCTGATGGAGGTCTGCGCGAAGGTCGGGGTCGAGGTCGTCGTACTGGACCGACCCAATCCCCTGGGCGGCCTCCGCCGAGAGGGCGGGCGGGTCCAGCCAGGCTTCGAGAGTTTCGTTTCACAACTGCCGACGCCGATTCGGCACGGATTGACGCTGGGAGAGATTGCCCTGCTCTTGCACCGGGAACGCTATCCCGATCTTGAGCTGACTGTAGTTCGATGCCGGGGGTGGCAGCGCGGCCAAGCCTTCGAGGCCACCGGTCTGCCCTGGGTACCCCCCAGTCCCAACATGCCAACCCTGGACACAGCCCTGTTGTACCCCGGCCTGTGCCTGATCGAAGCGACCACCCTGTCCGAAGGCCGCGGAACCACCCGGCCTTTCCACCAAGTCGGTGCACCCTGGGTCGACGCACGACGCCTCATCGAGCGTATGCGGGCTCTGAGACTGCCGGGAGTTGGCTTCAGGACAACACAATTTCGTCCGGGGTTCCAGAAGCACGCCCACCAGGTCTGCACCGGTATCGAGCTTCACATCACCGACCGTGATGCCCTCGAACCCTTGGGCCTGGGCCTTCACCTGCTCAAGACTATGCACGACCAGCACCCACAGGATTTTGCCTGGCGCTCTCAACCCTACGAGTTCGTATCCGACGTTCCGGCCTTGGACCTCCTGACCGGGTCGCCCGAAGCCAGAGAGATCATCGAGGCCGGCAATTCCCTGGAACCGTTGCTGGCCCGGTGGCGTGAGGATGTCCGGCTGTTTGAAGACTCCCTAGAGGGTGTGTTGCTCTACCGTTAGCCCGTTCCCGTCCGGGGTTTCCGGATGGGAACTAGCCCGGACTTCTCCTCTGATTTCGTTGTGCGATACAACTATCGGGATCATCGAATTCAACCAAGATTTTGGAGGGTCAGGCTGTTTGCTGGTCAGTGGAGGTATCCCAGCACTCGAAGTTGTTCCTTTTCTGCCTCGCTGAGTTTTACCTCCTCAGATTCCACCAAATCACCTTGAGAAATTCTTTGAAGATGCGATTCAAGGTCCCTCCTAAGCGTCGTCACCAGGTCCGGTCGGTCCAGCTTGAGGTCTGAGGTTTCGAATGGGTCCGTCTCAATATCATACAACTCCTCGAGTTCCTGATCCGAATGGGAGCGGATGTATTTGAAATTATCGATGAGCAGTGCGTATTTGTCGGCAGGCGCCTCCGGTCGGTACGTCATGGCAAGAAGCGCCTGCAGTTTTCCCTTTCCCTCGACCAGGGGAACCAGACTTCTGCCGCTGACATTCTCAAGCGCAGGAAGGCCTACGAGCTCGTTAATCGTCGGGAACACATCGACTAATCCTACAGCCTGTTGCACGATGGTGCCTGCCTCGATGTGACCCGGAAAGCTCATCAACAACGGAACATGAATTGCCGTTTCATACAGTTGAGAAATATGGCCGACATGATCGTGCTCGCCGAGGCTTTCTCCGTGATCAGCTGTGAAAACGACCAGCGTATTCTCGAGCATACCTTGCCTCTCCAAAGAGGCCATGAGTACACCAATCTGCGAGTCAACATATTCCACCTCCATTCGATAGCGCTTCTGTATCTGTTCAAGAGACAGACGTTCCTTGACTGCCAGTTGAATGTCGACGGTCTTGGCGTGCCGACCTGGGTTTGTGATTTCGAGGCTAGCCGGCAGAAAGGTGCCGTATGCAGCAGCGCCAAATTCTCTTTCCCGTACCTGCCACCCATCCAGGAGTTTCAGGTCAATTCCCTCGTCGCTGAGGGTCAGTCGGGGGAAGAAAAATCCCCGTTCAGGTTTGGTGCCCACCGATTCAACCCGAATGAAGTTGGGACCGGGTTGCAGCAGAACCTCGAAGCGGCTGCCCCGCCCGTCGGCCTCGAACCTCCCAACCACATTCCCCCCTTGAACAAGTTGAATCTGGGAATAGGCAAGCCCCGGTGGCGAATATGGCTCATGTGGGTCGCTGTAGTGAACCCAAAGATAATAGGGTGCTCGATCCCAGGCTTCAACCCATGGCAAAACAAGAGTGTTCACCTCCTCAGCGTTCCTCATCCAATCCCTCTTGAATCTGTCCTCGTACGTCACAAACCCCCGGGAGAAGCCGAATTTCGACTGCAATACGCCGAGGCTGACGAATGCCGCGGTGTTGAATCCTGCACCAAGAAGCGTTTCCGCGAGAGTTGGGTATCGGCTGTTGAGAAAGTGGGCGTTGTTCCTGACGCCATGTTCAGGGGGAAGCACGGAGGTGAAGAGGGACGAGTGGCTTGGTCCGGTGATCGGAATGTGGCTGTAGGCCCTCTCGAAAAGAACGCCGGAAGCCGCCAGTTGGTCAATATGAGGTGTGTCGGCCTCGCCGCCATAGGCCGAGAGATGATCCGCTCGGAGGGTGTCGACGACAATGAGCAGGACATTGCTGTATTCCCAGGGAAAAGGAGGGGGCCGACCCTGTTGTTCCAGGACCGCGTTGAGGCGTCTTGCCCTTGACAACGACTTTTCCGCCCAGTGATTCGCGACGGGCGCCAATTCAGGGAATTCGGCGGCCCTTTGGAAGTCTTCAGCTGCGGCTTCATAATTCCTGAACTGAAAAGAATGATCAGCCTTCCACAACAGCCATCTTTCGGGAGACAACATCGTTCGACGAAACACCGTGTCGGGGTCAGGTCGCAGGCTGCTGCTGCGAACCGGGCCGAAAAAGCCCGACGCTTCACTCTTTTGATTTCGAGCGGCCATGAAGAGTGACAGCGAAAGTGGTGCAGTCGGAAAGTCCACTTCCCTGAGAACCCTGTCCCGATGCCGCAAAGGTGTTGTGTTGATTCCAAGGTCCTCAAAGATACGCCAGACATCGAGTTCGGCTTCAAACCATTCTTCCCTGGGCGCCGGAATCCCCCAGAGAAGCCGGTCATCTTCCCCTTCGAGTCGTCCTTCCTCGGCACCAAACAACACGGTGATCTCTTCGCCAAAACAATCGAGTTCCACCCCATACAGGACGTCTCGGTCTGGGCTGATGTTGGCTTCTCGAGGTACGTGAACCGTGAAAACGATCGGGTCGTCGGGAAACAGCAGTTTTGTCTTCAGCCGGGCCCAACCGTATTCCCCATCCTCAGCCTTTGGCACGGAAAACCGAAGGCAGTCTTGGTCATCCTCAAGTCGCACGTGTTCCACCGACCCTTGGTCAGGAGGCAGCATCTTGGAGTGCCAACCAATTGGGTCCATTTCGTCAGTGTCCCAAAAATCAAAGCAGGCGTTGTCGATAACCGCCGGATACGCCTGGGTTGGGTCAGGCTTTATATGAGCCATCCCCCTGATGTGGCTATTGTGCGCATCAGAGACGATCACGCCGGCGCCTCGCCGTACAAGGAACCGTTGGAATGGGGCATCGGCCTTGACGACAAAAACTCCCTTCTGCTGCGGGAGCAGAATTTCCGGGCCTCTTTCGATGACCCAGAAAAACGGTTGGTTTGTCCAACTCTGGACCGCGACTCTGGCCTGGACCGGAACTTCGCTGTGATTCACGACCTCGAGTGTCATCTGATGGACCCACTCGCCGTCGGTTCTCAGAGGGGGGCGGATAGAAACCTCCAGCGCGGGAGACTTAAGGCCACCCCAAAGGAGTACCAAAAGCAACAACGCCATAAACGCGCCGACAACTGCCGCAGTCGGCCAGAAGCGTTTCTTCCCCGGCTCATTTTCGACCGACGAAGATGTTGAACGGTTTCGCATGATCTCCAACAACAACGGCAGGGCGAAGAAATACCAGTAGGAGCTCAGACTCCGGTTGCCGAACCACATTGCGATGCCTGGGGCGATCCACAGCAGCGTGCGGAGTTGGAAGAAATGCCGCCAATATACGAACAGCAAGGTTCCGAGCGCCGATAACATCAGAATTGTCAGTGCCGGCTTCGGCAACACCAACATTCCTGTGACGCCGAGCGACGTCAGTCCCTGGCCGAATGCGATCATTGGCGTCATCAAAGGCTGAAAGACCGAAGCCAACCAGACCTTGGGATTGCTGAAGATGAATGGCGCGTTCACCGCGAAGAAGACCCCCGCACTGACACCCGAAAACAAGAGGGCCTTCCGCAACTTTTCGTTGGTCGTGCCGTCAGTCTCACGCCAAATGCGTACGAGGAGAAAAGGCG